>CAYJJP010000006.1:0-23211 GCA_964370525.1 uncultured Desulfovibrionaceae bacterium
CTTCCATTATAGTGCTTGTAAATAACGCGAAAAATTAAAGGATGTGTAAAATAAGCAAAGCAGACCATCGTGAAGACTGATCTGCTTTTATACTTAATTAACCAAACTTCGAAGAGCATCGGCCTTTTGTCGAGCATCTTCGAAAGCACAAAAAGCTTTATATAATTTATCAGAATCGTCCTTATGATATTCCAATAAAATACCTAAAGAATTAGTTTTACTTATTTCAACCGGCATATTTATATTACGTTGTCGATTCACTTCTTCTAATACATGGGCCATTTTTTCAGTAAGCTCTGATAATTGTTTGATGGATCGTTCGTTATCATCAGTTCGTTTTAAAGCTTTTTCAGTTTTAGCTTTATAGGTACTCATTTCTTCGATATCTTGCTTATATTCTTTTTTAGTATTTCGATTTTGGTTAAACAACAATAAAACAAAACCAATTATCATCACAAAGGGTTCTAGATCTTGGATAATTGCTTCCATGCACCACCGCCTTTACTTTTTAAAGCGATTATATAACTCGGATAGTTTTGTCCAACCAAACATTGATACGAAAGCTACTATAAATCCAGCTATCACTGATGCGACGGCCATATACCAAGATATAGAAAGACCCGCGTATGACGAATAAGCAAAATATGCTATCACAGTTAGAACAATAGATAAAATAAACACTACTAAATCAGTAGGAATATCTTTTAAACCCGGTACTTTTTTACTAACCTCTGTAATAATACTTATAACAAATGCTAAAAGACCTATTGCTGTAATTAACATACTCCCGTTCTGAATAATATCACTCATTTGTATCCTCCTTTAAATCAGACTGCTCATGAATACTGTTGATAAGATCTTCTCTTTTACTGATGGTTTCATTAGCATCATCCACTTGTTTTTCGAGTACGGTTACTCTTTCTTCCAGTTTTGCGATTTCTTCTTCACCACCTCCAGAAATATCAGGAACTAATGTAGGGACATCGTTTACTATTTGGTTTCTATCAGAAATAATAGGCGTATACAGTTTTTTACCATCTCGTTCATCGATGAACTCCACCCATTCCCAGCTATTATTAGGGGATCCCGCTATACCTGTTTTAGTACAAATACGATAACCGTTAGGCATACGATCATACAACACTGGTGTATCAACGTTTGTTGTACCAAAACCTTGCATATTTTTAGAACCAAAACTCTTAAGTAACACTTTATCAAACACCTCCGGTTTCTCATCAGTCAAATATGATCGATATAATTTGTTTTTATCAAGATCTTCGCCTGGGTATCCATAATCAGCCCCATCAGCCACTTCATACTGGTGAATATCACAATCAATCAAAGGTGTCATAGGATTACTAGGGTCCGCAAGCCAAATCCATACACCAGCATCTTTTAATCCTTGCATATAACTCGTACCATATTTGTTATTATAATAATCACGATTTAAATATATGCCCGGTGTATAACCACGCTGTCTAATCTGAGATATAGCAGCAGAAGTCATTTCTCTTATTAAATCATTAGATGGATTATAGCCCATTTTTTTAACAAAATATGTATAAGAGAAACCTTCCCAATCAACAAATATAGGAAGATCTGGCTCAGGTATACCTATATTTTCGAGATAATTAATAAGAAAATCAACTTCTTTTCGAGCATTATCAGGTGTAGTAAAATAGTTAGCCATATAATAACCGAGTTTTAAATCGCCTTTATCAGCATAAAAACCATCAAAGTGTTCGTCGATATGTGAATCACCGATAGATCCTCTAAATATAACAAACTCGGCTTTACCATTAGATACTATTTGACTCATGGCATTTTGGGTTTGATGTTCCGAAATATCCACACCATAATGTAATATAGACGGTTCTGGTGTAGGTTCACTATAATATATACCCTCTTTATTAGGTATCATAGAGAAATCGGATGGGTCTTGTCCAGTTCCATTCGTCTTAATTCTAGCTTCGAAATGGACGTGTTTAATAGGAGGAGTAGCTTTTGCAGCATTACCCGTATTACCCATAATTGCTATGGGATCACCGCTTTTTACTGTTTGTCCTACTTTAACTATATTACGTTCGTTATGACAGAAATATAAATAGTTTATGGGATCTCCTGTTTGGTTTTCATTAATCATAACACAAACATACCAACCCCATTCCCACGTTCTATAACCAGAAGCTTCGGGAACCATAGTTGCTTGTACTACTGTACCAGTTATAGACTTACCCTTAAAGGTTGGAAAATATATAGTTGGATCGTCAAGACCTACTATATCAACGCCACCGTGAAATTTTGTTCCACCATATCTAGTCCAGCCATAACAACTGTAGTCAAACGGTATTTGATTACGTCCTTTAAATAACATTTAATACCTCCTTAGGGGCTGGTGTATATCGACCACCTACTCGAACCTTCTTTAGGTTCATATAACACTGATTTGAGATGTTGCTTATCACATATCCATAATAAACTGTTATGTGATGTTATATAGTTTTTTGAAAATTCAAATAGTTCAGGATAGCTATCCCATTCTTGATACTCGGGACTCACTGGTTTAACTTTCCAATAAACGCCTATATTTTCAGGAAGGGTTGGGTCTTTACCTTTTCTAGCTTTATCTAAAATATAAACGTATTCAATACCATCGCTACCTGTAACACTATCCCCTAAAATATAGGTTGTTTTTTCTCGATATAATTCACCTGGTTGTGGAATAGACGTTAAAACCAATTTTAACGGATTTGATACTTCTTCAGGTAATGCATCTGAATGATTTTTAGTCGCTACCATAATTTCTCGAATTTTAATAGCTTGATCTATAATAGATTCACTCATATTGATACCCCTAGTATATTAAGTGCTGTGTAAGCTTCTTCTAATTTAACCGATAAATCGCCACTAAGAAAATTAATATTACCCATGGATGTATATTTTAACGATTGATTTGGTTCATAATTTTCCACAGTCACGACGCCCGATTTTACTGTAATTTTTGCTACTGGTGGTGTAGCATCATATTCTTGATATGAATCATCAATTATTTTTTTAATCTTAGGTGATAAATCACTATTATCAACCCATATACCAGAATAATTGTTATTCATGGTGTAAATATCCATAGAAGCTAATACAAAATTAGATTGATTATAACCTATCGATGTAGCATATAATCTATAATATTTATACGGAGTGTTATTTTTACTAAGATCTATTACATATGTTCCAGATTTAGAAACATCTGCGTTATATATATTTTTTAAATTCACCCAATTAATATCATCATTCGAGGCTTGGAAAGCACCTGTTCTTATGGATAATTTAGTAGTATCAGTCGGTCTGTTATATAATACCACAGACTTTAATATTTTAGATTCCGAAAAAGCAAAATCATAAGTTAACGGTAGATCACCGCCACCTGAAGCATAAAAATTCCCCGTATCTGTTTTACCTTTATCATTTAAAGCTTTAAAAGGATCATGTGTGATCGAACCTGAGTTTGGCATTTGTCTGGATGCTCTACAAGATAGTTCGGAAATACCCCATGTACCATTAGACGTTATAACAGGCGCTTTAATTATAGGCGCTATGCTAGATATAATTTCAGGATTATCTAATACCCATTGCCCTTCTCTATAAAATAATTCCTTTTCAAAATTGATTGATGAATCATAATCAATAAAACCTGCTGGAGCTATTATTACGTTTCCTTGAGAACTTTTAAAAACAGTTTCATTAACCGCTATTTGATAAGCATCCGCTGTTACTGATTTTGATCTTCCATTTATATCTATAAGTGTTGATGAAATAATATATTTGGACTCTTCTGATCCACCACTGCCACCACTAGAAGATATTGTTAAAACGTCACCCTCTTGTGTTAGAGTGATATTAGCACCTTCCCTAATACTTATAGAATTAATTCCGTTAATAAGAGCATTTTTACCTGGATCACCATCAGCACCATTGGTAACGTTTATAGTTTTTTTATCACCATTGGTTAACGTTATGGTGTATGTGTCAACTAGACCTGTGGTAGATGTTTTTTCAAATGAAGCTATGCCTACACCATCATCACCTTTAACTAGACCTAATTCTCTTGTAATATCAGCCATATTTACCAACTCCTTTCTATTAATATACCTCTATTATCAATATATAGATCGACCGGTTTTGTAGAATCATATGTTACTTCTAAATATCCCCTATTGTTTATGTTAAAACTGGGATATTCTTCCGTTGGATAATTAACAAATAAAACCCCATCCGTTTGAGACATGGTATAATCTCCTTTGTACGGAGGGGTTGGTGGTTCTCCATCGTTTTTTAATTGTTTAACCAAAGCTATATTAGTATTACCAAATATAGCTTTATACCACGGTAAAAATTTAGACATTTAAACCACCTCGATCCACGCCGATCCATTCCATTGATAGAAAGAAGCTTTTGAGTCGGTTAAAAGAACGTTACTACCAACTGCAAGATTAGTAGTGTCTATATTTTGAACATCAGTATAAGAAGCGGCTCGCCATTCAGCATAGTATATATCACCATCTATTGTTTGACGGGTCATCATAGTAATTGTTGACATCAATAATTACCTCCATATATTTTTAAAGGAACGCATACCGCATTTGTTTCTTCAACTACCGTTGGTACGGATAATGTCGAATATTGAGGTCTAAATAGAACGCCTGTAAAAAAAGAAATTGAAGTTGGGTTAATTTCAATTCTTCGTCCAAAAAAACGAATTTGATGCACCTGAGGACTAGTTCTATCCGTTACCGGTTGAACGCCATCTATAGATGCTATGGTTAAGGTTCCCGGATTTAAATCTATTTTTCGGGTAAATCGTAGTGAACTTTCACCCATATATGTAACTTCGATATAATCATAGCCGGAAGTATTAATAGATAATGTTTGTTTTGGAAACGGCGAAGGTCCGTTCGCATTTTCCCAAAGTAGAATTTGACCTCCTCCAGCTGCGGCAAAATGTATAGTATCATCAATTATAATAAAATTGTAGACGGTATCGATATTTAAATTAATGGTATCACTCACTCCATTTTTAATATTATATAAAGATCCGTTTATAGATATAGCATTGGTTGTATCCGTAAATAACGATTTAAAAAATCCGTGAGGTTTAATGTTTCCATCGATAATTAATGTATCAATAGCCGTTTGTGTGTATTCAAAAGCGCCATGTTGATAAATAAGATTTAATAGATTACCTGCCGTATTTTCATCTAGAATATCTTGTATGGATTCAAACCATGTTAGGAATTGAGCGTTCCATTGTTCTAACAATCTATCAGCATCAAGAGTTGATAATATACCAGTAGCATACGGAGTTTCTTCTTTGCCGATCATTAATTCTATATCGTCTGCTAATATAAATTCTTGATCTTTTTTAACTGTAATATACGCAAGAACATGTTGATGTAGTGGTTCCTCGTTTATTAAAGTTGGTCGTACTGGAATACTAGCGGGGGCACCTTTTATAACTTTGATATTATTAGCTCTAACTGCTTCCGAACCATCTACTTCTAGAACTACCGCATCGATTCTATCAAATAACAAATCGGGCGAATCTATGTTTAGAATCATAATGGAATCATTGATACTCCACGTATGATTAAACCACGCCATACCCGGTGTTACACCAACCGTTCTAGTGTTTTCTATAGATATAATATTTAAAGCATCGTAAACATGCATTAATACACCATCTATAATCAATGAATCGATTAAAAATGAAAAATCTGAAGCAAAATATTTTCTATCAGATTTGGAGTTAAAAAAACCAGATCTAAAAGCCATATTATAATAACCTCCTTATTCTATAGTTATAAATGTTGGATAATAAACAAAACCGTTACTATCTACAGAATATATCATCTCATCGATTCGTGATGAACCGGTATTTCCGTAACGATCTTCGATTTGTACTATATCTCCCATAAAATAATCTCTACCAAATAAATATTTTTTAGTCGACTCGGCTTCTCCAGAAAACATTTGTATATATCTATTATCATATAATTCGTATAATCCAAATTGTTTTAATAAAGCTGTATATTCAGCAGGCGTTAATTCACCTTCATCTATATTTGAGGATAAATTACCTGCTTCAGAATACATTTCACGTCTGGCCAACCCGGTAACAACCGGATCTTGATTTGTATTAGAAACCATTGTTTTAGAAGCGCCTTCTCCTTCTCCACCAACTAATATATCAGTTTTGTAAGTTTTAGATGATTCTATATATTCACTGTTAATGAGATTTCTATTACTAAAAGAAAAAACAACATATGGATTAGTTTCTTGATTCCATGAACGATCGACTCCATGATATAATGAAAATTCGAAATTACGAGTTTGTTCGTTAAATATGATTTTCCAGCCAACATTGTTTTCTGTACATAAATCAGTTATAATATCTAAAATGTTTTCACCTAGATACTGAACATCCATTGTTAATTCAGTTATATTTGCATCAGTTGAATCGATAAATATAAAATTGGGTATTTTACGATTAGTTATACTAGGATTAATAATATTATCAGTGATTATTTTTTTTATACCCTCTTGAAAATTACCCATAAAATTCAATTGAGTCCAAATAACTCTTCTATCTAAAATAGATTCCAAAGAACGCGCGTTAATTATTAATAAATTTTCGTCATCTAAACTATTTGATATTTCTAAATAATCGATAATCATAAGTCTATCTGATTTATTAATCCAGATATAATTACCTTCTCTAATATACTGTGAATATATTAAATGAGCTGGTAATTCTAATAAACAATCGCCATGACTAGAATATCGATCAGTCCATATAAAAGTTTTATATTTATTAATATATTCAACTACTTCAAAATTAGTGTCTAATATGGCTATAATTAAATTATCATTCATGCTATACACCCTCGTAATTAGTAAAGTTAACACTCTCAAATTGAGTGTTTTCTAAACCTGATTCGGCATCATAGGCTATTACATTATCGCCTTTTTGTATTTTTATCCACTGGTTTCTTTTATCAACCGAATTTAATATATTATAACGTACTCCATCTCTTTGTGCCATAATAGTTTGTACATCATCATTAGTGTCAATATGAATAGAATCACCTGCTTGAATAGGACTTCCTAATATAGAACCTACTTTATCTGTATCAATCTGGATAACTTCACTTCTTGTTAGATTATATATAGATATGTTTGATGCGGGTCCTGTAAAGAATAGATTAAGTATAAGCCCTATGGGTACATCGCCTGTATAAAAAATATTACCGAAAGTTTCAGTTTTTATTAAAGCAAATTCGATTAGTGGTTCTGTCACTGAGTTGTTTTCAAATGGAAATTCGAACAATGGTTCTAGACCGTAGAAAACTTGATAATTTATTTCAGTTGATGTAAAATATGTTGATGGACATATAACTGATATACGAGTTGATACTTCTTTTGAAAAAATATCCGGTTCATTACTTTCAATATATCCGGTAATTACGACATCTCTATTTTCCGTTATTACATGTATTATAACTTGTGATCCAATTGGAAAATATTTGTATGATTCCAGTCTAGTGTCTTCTATCGTTAGTTTTTCTAAAAATCTAAAATCAAATACTATATTGCGTTCTTGAACATAGGAGGAAGTGTATTCGGTACCATAGTTACCTGAAATATTAACTCTCTTAATATCGGCTTTAGGTGGACCTAAGCCATCAATTTTAAGAATAATAAACCCCGATTTCTCGGGGCTATACAGATCCATGGTGAGAGACTCACCGCTTGCGTTTGTTATAGTTATACTTTTAATCATACTTTAGCTAGAGCCTCCTTAACTTGTGAAAATTGATTTTTAGTTTGTCTGTAAACCTCGGAAGTAGATATAGCTTTCGGAGAAGTGATGTTTTGAGTGAACGATATACCACCACTAGAAGATCCATTTTGAATTTTATCATAATTACTGTATGATCCGGACGATAAACCATATGCATGTTGTGTACTCAATAAACCTTGTATGGTTTTAGCACCTTTTTGGACGTTACTTAAATCCATTACAGGTCTAATGACTGGTTGCGGGTTTATACCATCAATTATGGATGATGATTTAGTAGCTATAGTGTTCAATCCATTCACGGCTCCTTGAGCCATTTGTGTAGCTATATCACCAGCTGTTTTAATATAAGGTATAATACCATTAATAAACCCTTGACCAAAAAATTCACCGGATCGGGTCGTAACTTTTGAAGGTGAAGCTTCTTGAGTTGTTGCACGAACAGCATCTATTGCTTGTTGAGCCATAGCGACCGCCGCGTCTATTATTGCTTGGGTTTTATTTTTAATACCAGCTTCCATACCTGTAGCTAAATATTCACCAGCGGAAACATATAAATGCCGTTGTCCTTCTAAAGCACTTGCTGCTGCTCCAGCCACATCTTTAAATGCTGAATTAATACTAGTTTGTTCACCCTGGAATCCATCTGATAAACTTCCCGCAAATTCTTCACCTTCTGTTTTAAATGATTCTCTATATTCGAAATATTTTAATAAAACTTCTTGAACTGGTATATCAAAAGCTTCTGTTATAAGAAACGCGTTTTCGGATATACCTAATGCAAAATTAGTTACTAAAGCTGTTACAGATTCGATCACACCTGATGTATCCTGACTAAAAGCTTCTATAAATCCGCTTAAATTAGCGTTAGCCAGTGAATTAATAGCGGCTGTAAATGCATATATATTTTCACTGCTTATAATATCTATACTAGCTATAGCCGTAGATAAATGTGGTAATAGTGTCACGATTTTGGTTAAATTAGCGGTACTAATATCGGTAGCTGTTTCACTAACTGTTAGGAGGTTATTCGAAATATTTATTAACGATCGACCGATTAAACTTATACCTTCTTCGGTAAACGTTATTTCTGTACTTAAAGCTCCTATTAAAGCCCCTATATGACCTGGTAATAAATAATTAAAAGCTAAACCAGCCGTTTTTTCAGAGAATACAACTAAACTATCAGCAAGATCCGCCAACGTTTCTCCGAAAGTACCTAAATCGTTATCGCCTGTAAATAAACTTATAGCTCCACCTGTATTATCATCTAATAGACTAGCTAATTCAATCAAACTGGATGTGATATCCAACGCTGGTTGTATGCTAGCCGCGTCCATACCACTTACGGTATCGGCAAAAGTGATTATACTAGCACCGAAGGTTTCTAAGGTTGATCCAAAAGTACCTAAATCATTTTCACCCATAAACCACCCTAAAACACCGCCTGAATTTTCAAGACTGGATGCTAATTCTATTAAGTCGGCGGTTGGTCCTATGCTGGCTGCGATGGCTTCAATGTTTAGATCTGTTACTATATTTGAAAAAGCTACTAGACTTGAGCCAAAATCTTCTAACCCATCACCAAAAGCTCCCATGTCATTCTCACCAAAGAATTTACCTAGTATACCGCCAGAGTTAGGTATAGTAGCTGCCATCTCAGCTAAATGTTTACCAGCTGTTGCGGCTGAAGCTATATTTTCTGGAACTACACCAGCCACTGCATCAGAAAAAGCTTTTATACTTTCACCGAATGGTACTAATTCTTTACCGAAATCAGCCATTGATGTACCGCCGGTTAAAAATGTTGTTATACTATCTAAAAGTTTAGCTCCAGTTAATATAAGTAGGGTTTCAGCTAAGGCCTTAACTCCATTCATTGATTCGGCGTCTAATAATTTAGCACCTGTTAAGAAAGGCGTTAAATTAACCATGAACGACGATAAATCAAGAGCTATTTGAGGTAGATTACTAGTTAATCCAGAAGCAAATCCTCCAACCAGACCACCTACAAATTGTCCTATTGCTGTACCAATAACCTGTAAGAAATCTCCACCTTCACCTATTAGATATTCCAGTCCTGGTATTTGTGCTAGTTGACCAACAGCGGCTATAACTAAAGCTAATTCAGCTAGTAAAACTCCTAAAGCTATTACACCTACCATAGCTGCGGGAGCTAATACTGCTAAAAATGCTAGACCAATAAATAACGCAGCTAAAGCACCTATACCCGTTACTATTTGCATGATTTGAGCTGGGTCTATATTCATAACTAAATCTATAATATCAGCAAATAGAGCTGCTAGGAATCCAGCCACAGCTTTTAATATTTCAGGTATTTTTTCGGTCAAAGCATTTATAACACCTATAACTAAATCTAATAGAGATGATACTATTTGAGGTATGTTTTCGGCTAGGGATTTCATGACACTTAAAATAAATTCGAGCATTGTTTCAACAAATAAGGGTATTTCGCCTTTTAATAATTTAATTACTTCCACTAATATGGTAACTATAGCTGAACCTATTATAGGAGCACCTTGTACAATTACAGCAGCAAAAGCCACTATTCCTTCAGCTAATGTTATTAAAAGAGTGGGTATTAATTCGGCTATACCTAATATGATTATACTTAGAGCTGCTACTAGACCTGTTGCACCAGCAGTAACTGCTCCGACCAACGCTATTACGCCAGCGGCTAAAGCAGTGAAACCGACACCTGCTAAAAATAAACCAACGCCTATTAATGCAATAGCAGCACCTAGACCTAAAAACGCCATAGACATAGCTAATATAGTAGGTATCAACGGTTTTAATAGTAAACCAGCCAATCCTAAAACTCCAAAAGCCAATGCTATAGATACAAGACCCTTAATGATAGATTCCCAGCTCATAGCGCCTAGAGATTGTAATATAGGTAATAAAATACCTAACGCTAAAGCTGCGACTACTAACGATGCTGATCCACCCATGGTACCTTTCATAAGGTTTAATCCAAGTGCTAATATCATCAATCCGCCGCCTAGAGCAATTAGACTCCTGTTGATTTCTTCCATTGATAGCCCCGACAACATCATTAGCGCTTGTGATATATTTGTGATCGCTAAACTAACTACAAATAAACCTAGTCCGATAGCTATCATATTTTTAGGCATTAAACGTAAAGATAGTGTGATAGCCGCTAACATTCCAGCTAAACTAGCCCCACCTTTAGCTAACGCTTCCCAGCTTAAATATGTCAGTGGCATTATGGCGTCTATTAATACTTTGATAGAAACTGCTAACAACAATAATCCTAATCCAGTAGATATCATATTTCCAGCACTTTTTGTAAATCTTGTAAATAACGATAACATTCCTAATAAACCTGCAACGCCAACTAAACCGGTTATTAATTGTTCACCTGGTATAGCGCCGAGTTTAATAACAGCTTCGGTTAATATAAGGAGTGCTGCTGCTATAACAACTAATGATACAGCTGCTTTAAACATGCCTTTACTATTATATGTAGTATTATTAACAAAAGCGCCAATTATAGCAAATAACGTACCTATTCCAGTCAAACCTTTTATCATATCTTCCCAGGATATTTCAGCCATGGATTTAACAGCTAACGTGAGTACATATATAGCTGCCGCAAATAATATGAGTTGAAAAGCGCCTTTCATTAACTTTTTACCACTAGCGCCTAAAACGCTAGCAGCTTTAGTTACTATTGCGGCTAAACCAGCAATGCCAACAAGACCTCGTATCATTTCATCCCATTCGAGTTTAGCTAAAATATATACCGCTGCAGCTAAAATAAGAACTGCTATAGAAAGACTTATTAACGCTGCTGATAAACCAACCAATTTAGTCATAGATTGAGGTGATGCTAATATTGCTTTTGTAAATATACCTAGTTCAACAAAAATAGCAGTCATAGCTGTTAAAGCGGTTGTTAACTTATCCTCATCTATAAGTGATAATACAAATAAAGCTACTGCTATAACGGCTATTGCTTTACCTATATCGTATAAGGCTTTTGCTTTCAAACTACTTTGCCACGCTTGTAAAGATTCGTTAACTGTTCCTAGAACAGTATTAAAACTTTTACCAAACCCAGTAAACCCTGAAAATATAGATTTTAAATCAGATCCGTTAACTTGTATCATATCGGTAAATTTAGAAAAAGATATAGCTAAAGCACCTAATGATCCAGCGTTTGCTATGTCTAAAATATTACTAAAATCAGCACCTGTAATAGCTTCAAAGACGGATTCAATAGCTCCTACTATACCTTGTATTAATGTATTATCAGTATTAGTTATGGTTTCCCATAGAGCTTTAAGATTATCATCTATATTAGCAATACCTTCTCCAATAGCATTTGTTACGGAATATAGAGTTCCTGTGGATAAATTTAATGATAATACCCATTCACCCATAGCTCCAGTCATTTCTAATATAGTATCGAGAGCAGGTCCTACATGACTCGCTAATCCTGTTATAATAGGTATAATAGATGCAAATATAGCTCCGACTTTTTTAACTATAGAAAATAATCCAGAAAAAGTGGTTTGTATGTTAGTTACGGTGTCTTCAGATATAATTAACTTAGATGTAAATTCTTCTATAGCAACTGTCATATTATATAATTGTTCGGCTGTTAACGGAGGAAATATTTCTTCAAAAGCGTTTTTTAAAGGTGTTATAACAGCCATTAAAGCTTCAAATACATTGCGTAGAGATTGTATTAAATTCTCCCTACCAGATACCATAGTCATGCTATCAGCATATTTTTCCATATCAATAGATCCATTTTGAACTTGTGTGTTTAACTCTTCTAATGAATCTATCTGCTCTCTAGTATAACCTAATAATTCGATTTCTTCATCGGTTAATCCAGCTGTTTTACCAGTTAAATCACTTAATGCTTGACTCATGATGTCGGCTGTCAACCATCCAGTTTTTAAAGATTTAGCAAAACCTCCGTTTTCCTCGATCATAGCGTCAAAATTTTCGATATGGGTTGATGCGACAGCTCTGACCGCTTCTTCATAACCAGCGGCATCGGCTATACCTTCGCCTATGAATTGTTTCCAACCTGAACCTAAACCCTGTCCTATTACAGCGTTTCTTGCATCCGCAGATTCGTTTATTAAACCACCTATTATATCATTGATTTCGGTTAGAAATTCTTTAGCTTCGTCGAAATCGCCTATGATTAGCTCCCATGATTTACTCCATCCTGATTGAGCAGCTTCCGTTAAGGTTGCCCATAACTGAGTAAAAGTTTTAACTTTAGTGGCCGCATCTTCCATGGAAGTAGCTTCAGCAATTAAAGCATCAGCTTGTTCTTGAGTCCAATGACCCATTTCCATCATAGATTTAGAATATTCTTTTGCACCTTCAACCGTGAATTTTTGTAAAGTAGTATTGAGAATATCGGCAGATAACCATCCTGATTCAAGGGTTTCTCTAAAAGATAATGATTCATCTACGACAACACCCATTTCTTTAGCAGTTGCTTTAAGAGCGTCTTGAAATAATTGACCACCCATACCAGCATTAACTACTGAGTTCCAGTCCATTAACTTAACTGTACCTGCGGCTAAAGCTTGTGATAATTGATACATAGCCGTGGATGCTTGTTGACTATTTGAACCCGAAGCAGCTGCCAAGTTAGCTATACCTTGAATAGCTGATGCGGCTGTTTCTAATTCGACACCAGCTGCTGTAAAAGTACCTATGTTACGGGTCATTTCGGCGAAATTATATATTGTTTTATCTGCGTATGTATTGAGCTCATCTATAACTCTTGTAACATCTGCCATAGTCGAACCTTTACTAGCGGTATTAGACATGATGGTTTGAATAGAGTTGATTTTAGTTTCATATTCTGATAAACCAGACATTATAGGATCAATAGTTAGAGCTTTAATCATTCTTTGTCCAGTATTAAACGCTTGGTTTGTTATGTTAGTTAATGCTGTTATAGCGGCTATTTGTAAAGCGCTAAATCTCAATTTAACTGTATCAATAGCGTTCGCTAAAGGTTCCATCGACACATTTTTAACAGAAGAAGATATATTATCAAGTCCAGAACTAGCGCCTTTAAAATTAAGACTCGACTTAAGAGTGTCGACTGATTTCACGGTTTGAGCAACATTTGTTTCGAATGTTTTATTATCAAACTTCATACTGACGACGCGTTCGTCTATTGTTTTACTCATGTTATATCTCCTTCCATAAATCTTTTAGGATTTGATCAAATATGGGCTTAAGAGCAGGGTTAATATAATCAGTGCCTTCTACCCAACCACCATTTCTAGTACCGTGACCATATTGTAATATAATAGCTATTGATACACCATTATTAATATGATCATTACAAAACATTAATTCAGCACCAGTTCTGGATTGTTGTATTTCATATCGCCAAGAATTAGAAGTGCGTCCGGTTTCTAATGGAGTAGCGTTTTGTAATGCTGAAACACCAGATTTTCCATATTTATCTAGAATTCCTAGACGAGCTACCTCTTTGGCTTTTTCTAAGAAAGAAAACGTTTTGGAAAAATCACCTTTATGTGAGAAAGTAATCATATAAACCTCCGTTATTCAAAGGATTTTCTTCGTGCTTGATTAATGGAATGGTTTCTTCGTAATAGATCGGCTCGAGACATTTTCTTCGGAGGATTATTATAAAAATCAGATATTTTAATAAGCGTGAGTAATCTGTTTAAATGCCATTTTTGATATTCGGATGGTATTCTATAGGAACACATCCAAAAATATATTAATTCGGAAGTTATGGTTTGACTGTGACGAGGGCTATTTCGTCTTTCGGGTATATAAGACGCGGTCATAGTATCATTGACGTAGTCATGTATTTTTTGTATATTGTCGTAAGTTAGGTGTTCGTAAATATGATCGGGAACATTGTTTATAGTCATACATCTGATGTAGTCTAACGATTCTTCCTCCGTTCTGGATTTAGAACCAAGAAAAGCTTTTTTCCATTTTGATTCCCATTTTGAAATTGAGACTAAGGAATGTTCTAGTTGTAGTGTATAAGCCTTAGTGTTTATAAAAACACCGTTAGTTTCATCAAAACTTTCTGATGCTGGAATAGTTATAGTTAACATTCCCTAGTCTCCTTTATAATTTATTGTTGATCTAACGTTTTAACAACTTCTTCTGCCGAGGGAAGATTTTTAGCCATATCTTTTGGTACGATACCATTAATAAATCGAGAAGCTGCTTCCGCGTTAGTTGCTAACTCCATGAAAATATCGGAATAGGCTTGCGTTTGAGAAAAACGACGGGTAATTTCTTCTGTTTTTTCAAAGTATTTACCGTCTAGTGATTTTTCACCATAGGCTTTTAAAACCAATTCTTTAAATAAAGCAACTAATTTAGGACCATCCTGAGTTTTAGAAATTTTAGTAGCATATTCAGATAAACCACCCTCCATACTTAATTCCATTTCTAGAATTTCAGCTTTTGAAAGATGAAAGAAAAAATCCTCAGTACGAGTTTGTTCATTAAAGTCTATATAGGTACGTGTTTCTTTAAGCATAATCATTCTCCTTTTTAATAAAAAAAATAGACCCCTAAAGACTAGGGGTCTTTAAAACTAACTTAACCGCCTGCGCTAGTATTCAGAATAGTAAATACTTCGTCAGGTAGCGGTAGACGAGGGACTATACCGTCGCTTCCACCTTCGGTTGTAGGGTCTTTACCATAAAGAATTTCTTCAATTTTAAGCATATCAGCTGCGCTAACTACTGTGGAATCGATAGTTAGTAGAGATGTGGCTTTCATCTTTTTACCATCGACCATTGTTGTAACTTCCACAGGAGTTGTTGTAAATTCCCAAGAAAGAGTGGGTGGTTCGGGTGAATCGCTCACTGTACTATAGGGTCTTTCGCTGGGTGTTACTATAGCGCCGTATACAAGATGTAGTTTATAACCATAATCGTTTTTATCTACATCATTACCCAGAAGAGTTTTATAAGAAAGACCAAAAGTTTCTCTGGTTTGCTGACCTAGACTTACTCCTGCTAGAAGAGTAGCTGTACCGTCACATTTATCAAATTCTTTTGGAGAAGCATAAGCTTCGATGGTACCACCAAATTCTTCTATAGAAGTTAGGTTAAGGTATTTAATGTTATCTGCATAAATCGGAGTTGCTTCAGCTCCTGAAGGACTTTCTGTTACAGCAGTAAGACCATTCCAGGGCACACCATTAGCGTATGCTTCTGCCGAATAGTTATACAAAACTCCGTTTGATACACCGGTCTCGTAAAAACGCTCACCGATTTTATCCCATACTATTTTACTCATATGTGACTCCTTTTTTTAATTAATAATGTAATACAAATAAAGTGTGATTTAGATTATCAGAAATATAAGAGGTTACATATCTAATTGTAGATAGTTGAGAGACTCTAGAGACTATATCACTGTCAGGGTCTTCGTCTATCACCGTTAATTGATATACCATTTGCTGATTATATACTAAATTATCAGCATGGTTGTTATTAATCTCTTCTATCTTATATCTAATACACGGATATGACATAGGTTTAGGCGGAACAAAATAAACATTAGGACATATAGTCAATAAAAGATCATGGAGATCCAACCGACTCTTCATTATACCGCCCTCCTATAGATAATATTAATCTTGGATAAGTTATTTCAACATCGGTAACTTTCCATTTTGAATTTTTCCAAGTAACATACTTCATGTTGGGGAAGTTATCGTTGGCAAACCTGTCGGCGATAATAGAGATTCTATTAGAGATATTAACATCATCTATAATGTCTTCTCCTGGTTTGTTTTGGACATTGTTGCGAATAATATCGCCTTTGTATCGTTTTACCACGATTTGGGTTTTCCAAACACCTGGAGAAACTTCTTGATTACCCATAGAATACCCTATTTCGCCGACAAATTTAGCCATCTATAACACCTCCTCTATTAACCGCCAGCTGCTGGGGTTTTCGGAGTTGTTTCTAGAACGATAGCCGAATACGGTGTTACGAGAGCACCAGATAGGTATGTTTCAATCAGATATTTCTCTTGGTTATAGTCAATATCGAATTGGTTGAAACGAGCGATTTCTCCGCCTTTATTAGTACCCATAGCGTAATCAGAAGGATTCACAATGATCATTTCTAGAGTACGTACGGCTGTTTCACCAGTGGCTGTACGGGTCTGATTAGCCATAACCGGTACTGATACAATTTTAGAACAACGAAGAGCATCGGCAACTTCTTGAGCGTTCTTATAACGACGATAACCGTGAGCATCTTCTAGAAGAAGAGCTTCTGTTAGATTGTCTTCAGTTACAAAAGCAATCGTGTTACCAGCACCTTTGTATTCTTTACGAGCTCTAACAGCATCGTCGATTAACATTTTAATTTTAACGGATTCCGTAACACCGTCAGGAAGAGTGATTAGGCGTTTGATAGTAAAGAAGTCTTCATCAGTCCAGATAGGACGAATATTATCTTCTTTGATTTTATCATTGCTAGATGTAGAACGACCATCAGAGATAAGAGCTGCACGAGCAACCTCCTCTTTAAGCATCTTCATCATTTCCATTTGTAGGAAAGCAATAAGATTAAATTCGGTAATCTCTAGAATGTCTTGACGATCAAGTTTTTGGCGTTTGTAAACCATACCAGCAGTTGTGGTACGTTTTAGCAAAGAGAATACTTGATCAACTTTTAGATTACCTTTAATGTAACCCAAAGCCCTTGCGTCATCTTCTGTGAGATCAGCAGCGAGGGATTTGACACGAGAGAAAGGAACTTTTTTAACAGCGTTCATAAACACTGTAACCCATTCCATATCCCTCATGATAGCGAACGGACCTTCGCCTACTAATTTGGCATCAGGGAACATGTATTCGATATCAGTGATACCATGAGCTAGGAATGAATTTTGTAGAGTGAAATTCTTTTGGATTTCAAGACCATTCACTGCCTCGTTCAAAGTGTCCATGGAATGAGCCAGAGTATCGCCTTCATAAGCTTGGTCAAATGCGTTTTGTTTCATTTCGTCGTCTCCTTCATCGTCTGCGTTTTCAATAGCCAATCCTACCATTGCGTACATAACTTCTTTTTGTTCTTCGGACATAGAATCAATTACATCTTGAACAGTTTTGTCTTTTTTATCAGCCATATTATCCTCCTCTTTTTTAGGTGCAGGTGGTTCTGCGGGTGTATCAGCGTGTTTAATATTCTCTGGTTCAACCGGGTCATCCTTTTGAACCCATTCAGTAATCAGTATACCCGAATGAATCATAGCGTCATAAGAATCGTCGTCACCATGCATGATAACGTCGTCTATTAATGCTTTGGGGTTAGCACCGGCAATACAAACGCTGACCTCTTTAATATCGCCGTGTTTAACTCGATTACGTTCTTGTCTAAGATGTGTAGCATAAATAGACAATGCTGCCACGTCTTGATGTTTAACTATTTCTCTAGCTGACTTTGCAGCTGAGGTTTCGTTAAATGTACAATAAGCATATAGACCCTCATGTTGTACTTCTAGGATAGCGTGACCTAGTACTGAATCGACTCTATCATGCTGATGATTCCAAATCAATGGTACTTTTTGACCATCGAAATGTTTAAAAGCATCTTTATCGATTACTCGACCATCCATACACAATACATCGTGTTTGGTAGCCCAACCGCTAAAATGATAATCTTTAGGCATTTATTTTATCACTCACTTTCTATAATTTGTTTTTCGTCATTTTGAATTTCTTGACCTGCTTCTAGAGCTCCTTGTTCTCCTGGGTGATTTAAATTAGGATTTTCCAGTTTATCAGCGTTTGGATCCTCGCTCGGTTTTCTACCTATAATTTGTCTAAATTCATTAGATGTTAGAATTCGACTACGGAGTAATGTGTCGGCCATAGCTGCTAACTTTTCAACCGGCATTAATTTAAATGGATCACGGAAGAACATGATGGATTGCTTTTGAGTGATCGCAGTAGGTGTTAACCATTTACGCTTCATCTCTACTACTATCGTTGATAAAATCGGTTCTATAATTCGATTATTATAATTAAGTAAAACACTTTCATTAGCTGTACCATCTAGAATAGTAGGATTTATACCTAACTGGCTATATAATAAATTTGTTAGGTATTCGATTTGAGTCATTAGATTATTATCAGCGGGTCTATTAAGCTGTGTAACTTTTTCAGTTCCATCAGTATAGGCTATACCATACTTAGACCCAGCTAATTGATCTTCTATTGCTCGTCTTCGATTTTCAGCCTGTTCTTGTCTAGCAGTACTTCTAATTATGTATGGTAGCTGTATAATTAAATCTAATTTACCACTGCCCGATTGTTCATCGATAGCGTCTAAAATTGCCAGTTTTCGAATTAGTCTTTGCATTGTTGAGTTAGGTTCATTCATGATGGCAAAATAAGGATTTTCAAGAATCACAGCGTTTTTTTTATCTACTATAATATCTTGCTTATCACCTATTCGATCATTGTAAACTCTAACTTTAATAGCAGAAGGATACCATTCGAGAATTTCCGCAACTCGCATCGTATATATATCGTACGAATTTTTAGATATATCAACACTCGTATCGATTGGAATAATAGCTACAACACCTTCATCTAGCATAGATATAGTGGCGTCTAAAAGTAGAGATCTGCCCGATTGATCCATATTTGCTGAAGATGTTAAACATCTATTCAACGGTGAGTCTATCTCAGATATAAACCGATTCTTATCGTCTAATTTAACATGTTTTATATCTATAGATGAAATATCGATACCTATTCGAGTAATGATAGCTGATACTATAGTTTTTTCTTTACCCATAGTAATAACGCTACGATCAGGACGATATGATGAACTATAACTATTCATTAAAAAATCATGTTCAGTGGGATCTCTATTATTCGTGAATAAATTCCACGAATCTTTTAATCGAGAAAAAAAATTTGCCATTTAAAATCTCCTATTTTCTATCGATATCGTATTTAGCATTATTAATAACTCTACTTATAGCGTTACTACCAGTTTGTTTATAAAGATTCTGCATACGAGGTTCGTTTTCCCAGATTTCATTAAGGGCTTTAACGGCTCGATCGGAGGCTTTTTGATAAGCTTTTACTTCCGGTGATTTGTTTTTAATATTATTAATAACTCGAGATAATTTGTTTTTACCGGTAGCTTTATACAATTCTTTAGCTTTGGCATCTAACTCGTCGGCTTTATTTGCTTTATCATTCATTTTTTTATGTTCTTTTTGGTATTTTTGAACGCTTTTTTTTCTATCATCTTTTGATGGACGTCTTTTAACTTGTATATCACCACTGTATCGTTTCTTACCAGCTGATTTTAAAGATCCATCCGCGTTCTGATAACGTCTCTTGCCCCATTTCATACCTAAAACACCGTAATGCATTAATTTATCATTTGAAAAATATACTTCAGGCATTGGGTTACCTCCTTTTTTAAGTTTTATTTCTAGTTAAAAAATCTTTAACTAGAATCGAGCCAGCGGAACCGGCTGCAGCTAGAGCCGCTGTCGATAATATTTTACCAGCTAATTCTTTACCTTTAGAACTATATTGGGAAGCCGCTGAATTATTTAGTTTCATATATTTATTCTCTAATTCTAAGCGGGCAATCCTACTTTTAAGTTCATCGTCGGTCATTGATTTGACTTTTTTTTTACGAGATTTAGCGAGTTGTTTTTTACTTCGTCTCTTGCCCCAACGCATACCTTTTACACCGTAATGCATTAGTTGATCATCTGGAAAATATACTTCTGGCATTGGTTACCTCCTCTCGTACTTATCTCGACTCAACTGATCTAGAAAAGGAGAACAGTGATAAATTTTAGGCATAAATATTTTTTTTAAAATTTCAACTATATTAAACTTCATTTTGAATTTATTGACTCCTTTCATGAGATCTTACTATTTCTTGATATGACATATTGGTATTAGGGTGATCTTTTCTATATTGACTTACTATTCGATCATTGGAATTAGCGTTCGAATAACTTTTTCCTGCTGACACGGCGCCGTATATTCCTAAAGCTGTTGCGCCAGTACTTATAGCACTTCTAATGTTTAGATCAGCCATTGCCAAAGCGTTATGGGTGTTAGTTTCTGCTAAACCAACTTCTCTGATTGCTTTAGATGCTATAGTTTGTTCACCATTAAAAACTATTAAAGGATTGATGGTTTTATAACCGGAATATTTAGAGTCGTTAATATCCTTTATCGCCCCATATCCTTGATCTTTAAGTGCGTTATAAAATGTTTTAGATGCAGCGTTACCTTTATCGCTGTGATTTACTAACACTATATTAGCCGCCTCATAAACTGATTTATCGACGATTCCTTTTTTTAATTGTTCAAGACCTTTATTTAATCTTCTGTAAACGGGTGATGGAAGGATAGAGTATTCAGCTATCGCGTTTTTTAAATTTTCGGTATATTCGGGATCGTCCTTAACTAATTTTTCTAAAATTTTTTGAGCACTTTTTGGGGAAGCGACTTTGACATCAGAACCTAATTTAAAAGTAGTATTATAAATTTTAGCTTTAATATTTTCTTTCCGAAGAGCTTTACCGTACATACCTCTATATTTACCACTATCGTAACTATTAGTGGTAGCATAAAAAGCATCGGTCACCCCTCGATTAGAATTAGTCGATATATTACCTAATTCTTTACCTTTTTTTATAATTTTATCTACATTTTGTTGATTGTATTTATAAGCCGCTATACCTACTCCAGCCACAACCGCCGTTGTACCAGCTATAGCTAAAATTTTTTCAGTTCTAGCTCTTTTATACGCCATTATAGAAGCTTCTTCTTTATTATAACCTTTTTCAGAATAATGTGATTCTAATTTTATTTGTCTGTTAGATTTTTTATCCTGATGTTTAATCTTATTTAAAATTCGAGCATTGGCTTCATCTTCTTTTAAATATCGCATCTCATTGCTCATTTTGGATCTTCTATTTATTTCATCAGGGGTTAGTGATGTTCCGCTGGCTATTTTTTTATTATCAGCTCGGATGATAGCGGCTTGTTTAGATTTTAA
Source organism: uncultured Desulfovibrionaceae bacterium (assembly GCA_964370525.1). Lineage (GTDB taxonomy): Bacteria > Desulfobacterota > Desulfovibrionia > Desulfovibrionales > Desulfovibrionaceae > CAYJAD01. Next base: position 21,953 of record CAYJJP010000006.1, read on the forward strand.
TCTATCGGTTTTATCTTTATATGATTTTTTAATATTATCGTCATCATATCGCCTTTCACCAGCTGGGGTTAGAGACCCGTCTTTGTTCTGATAACGTCTTTTACCCCATTTCATACCTAAAATACCATAGTGTATTAGAACATCATCTGAAAAATATACTTCCGGCATACTCTAACCCCCTTTGTATTCCGACATACCTTGCAGACGCCATTCATACTCAGCTAATAAACTTTTAGTGGTCTCAGTTATAGAGGATGATGCCGATGGATCAAAAACCATTTTGATTTTTAAAAACATGTATGTTTTAATTAAATCTCTCATCATTGAATTAACCGGATAGAGATCCCATGTAGCGGTTTCATCTCCTATGGAAAACCCGTCTACTGGACCTACTCCTATATCATGGAGGATTGTGAAGACTGAATTAATGTGTATGATCAATTCGGCATTAAAATCCTCATCATCAATATTCATTCCTAAAAGTTGTTTCATAGAATCCAGTATGGAATTCATTGTATCACCCCTTAATAAATTCTTTTAGTACATAACCTTTGGGTTCGATTTCATAATATTTGTCGGTTTCATTAGTAATGATCACGGGGGTTTTGTCCGTCATGGTTCCGAGTATATTGGCGTTTGAATTTGGATGTTCTCTAACATTTATAGCGGTATAGGTTTTTGAATTAATAATTCCGTGAAAAGAAACATATGATTTTGCGATAGATTCTTCTACACGTTCGATTAATTTTTCCTGTGTTTGTTCTTGTTTAATTTCAAGTTCGGTTTTTAAAGTATTTTTATCCATTGTTTAACTCCTTTATTAAAATAGTTTTTATCGAACAAGAGATCGCAGTAAACTTCCTCCAGTCAGAGTACTGACTACTACTATTCCAACATCTATTAAATCACTGCCGGTAGATTTTGTTGATAACTGATTAAGAGCAATTCCACCACCAACAGCAGAACCAACAGCTGATAAACCCATTTGAATTAGAGTTTTTCTTGCTGTGCGTTGATCTTCCGGTGATAAATTTTTATAAGCTTCTTTAAAAGTAGCTTTACGTTTTTTAGCGGTCTTAGACTTGGTGGAAGATGATCTACTTGATTTTCTCTTACCCCAACGCATACCTTTTACACCATAATGCATTAGTTGGTCGTCTGAAAAATATACTTCTGGCATTGGTTATCCTCCTTTTTTTATTCAAACGCTTCTTTGTTTAATTTATAGGCTATATAAGCATCCATCATAGCTGCTACAC
>CAYJJP010000007.1:0-23090 GCA_964370525.1 uncultured Desulfovibrionaceae bacterium
TTAATGTTGATTTAATTTGCAAATGCATATAATTTTTTATTTAATCAGCGTTTCCCTAACAATTAATATTAATACAGTCAGATTGCCGTGCATCACTGCTTTGCACCTGAAAAAAATTCTTTGCAATGTCTAGTCCAATACGGTATAATCTTTTCATGACCTACTCCCTTATTTTAATGTTCGTGCATTCAACTCGAAAGTACAAACATTATGGCACATAGATGCCGGTTCGCCAAGTGGCGACTTGGGAGCGGGTCTATCTCATCACAAGAAAATAATTAATCAGTGTTTTCTTAAAAAAGCACCATCTGCGGCGTCAAAATCTTAAGAAAATACTGAAGCAAATAATTTTTGAAAGGAGTTAATTATGGGACTTTTTCATTTTTTACAGGGAAAAACAAAGATAGGCATATTAGTTCTAGCTCTTCTTTTAGCAACGCCGCTGGCCGGTTGCGGCGGCTGTAGTGAAGTCGTTCAAGAGCTAGATGATGATGATGATGATGATGATGATGATGATGACGATGATGACGATGACGATTAAGAAAAAAATCACTAAAACATAGTGAAGATACACACTAAGCCCTGTATTTTATTAACTACAGGGCTTTTTACTGCGTGTTTTTACCTGTTTTTCCTACCACATTAGCGTGTATAAGCTTAGAAATATTTCTTGCCTGTTCAAGCGCCATGAGCATTTCCTCTTCGGATAATAATTTTTCTACCTCTTTCTTGGCTATGGCAAAGCTTTCATTGGTCTTTGCCAATAAATGTGCCAAGTGATAATATGCAAAGGCAATCGTAAGGTTTTTTTCTCGTCCAAAGCCATATTTATTCATGTTTCCAAGGTAATATAGAGCATCATAATTGGCATACATGGCGGCGCGTTCGTAATGTTCATAAGCCTGCTTATAATCTCTCTCGATGCCTTCTCCTGTGGCATATTTATTGGCAAGATAGATATTAGCTTTGATATCTCCGAGTTTTACGGCTTTTTTGTAATATTCTATGGATTTTTCAAAGTCTTGTGAAACATCCTTTCCAACGTCATATAATATGCCAAGTTTTTTTACGGCGTCAATATTGTTTTGTTCCGCTGAGGCTCTAAAATGTTGTAATGCCATTTGTATATCATAGTTGGCGGTATTGCGATTAGCATACAAAATACCAAGTTTAAATTGTGCTTCGTCGTGTTTGAGCTGTGCGGATTGTGTATAATATTGTATGGATTTTACAGAATTGACTAAAACACCTTCACCTTTTTCGTATAAAACGCCAAGCTGAAACAACGAGGGAGCGTGCCCTTTTTTTGCAGCTTTTTCAAAAAAGTCAATGCACTTTACAAAGTTCTTTTCTACGCCAAGGCCATACTTATAGAGGATTGCTAAGTTGTACATGGCTGTCAATGAACCATTTTTCATGGCTATTGTGTAATGGTACAATGCCTTTTTAAAGTCGGTTTTAGTTCCCAAACCATTGTGGTAAAATACGCCAAGTTTATTATGTGAATCATGGCCTCTTTTTTCGGAGAGTTGATAATATGCAAATGCATTGGCATAGGATTGTGGTACAACTAGACCATATTCATTAAAATAGGCCACGGCATAAGCGCCAGCTGCACTGCCATTTTCTGAGGCCAGATTGTAGTAAGTGTAGGCTTGCTTAAGGTCTTTTGTTACGCCACGCCCTTCTTTGTACATAATAGCTAAATTAAAATAGGCTCTTGGCACATGTTTTGCGGACTTCAAAAAAAGCTCACGAGCCTTTTGATAGTCTTGCTTAACATGTTTACCGTCATAGTAATATAAACCTAAATTATATTGTGCTTCAGGAATATTTTGTGCAGCGGCCAATCCGTAATATTCGCTACTTTTTTGAAAATCTTTCTTTCCTTGAAACCCTTCTTCATAGCGCAGGGCTAGGTAAAATTGTGCAATTCCTAGGCCTTGTTCTGCTGCTTTTAGTAAGTAGATATCTGATAGTGAAGCGTTTTGCGGTGTTCCGAGGCCGGCTCTATACATGGTTGAGAGCATGTATTGACTGTGCGCATTATTTTGAATTGCTGCTTTTTCAAAATAAGAAAAGGCTTTTCTATTGTCTTTTTTAGTGTTTTTTCCGGAAAAGTAATAAATACCGAGTAAATCTTGTGCTTCAGCAGAGTCTTTTTCCGCTGCTTTTGTAAAAAGCTCCAAGGCTTTCGTGATGTTTTTTTTGACTCCAAAGCCATTCATATACATAAGACCCAAATTAAAGGTCGCTATCGCATCGCCTGCCTTAAAGCCGCTTTGAAATTTTTTAAAAGCTTTTTCTCTGTTGAGCTGGCGATTTTTTGCTCTTGGTTCGTCAAAGAGAGCTTCGCTTAATATTCCGTCCTTATTGGTCAGGTTCGCAGTGAAGATGTTTTTGCTTAACATGCTACCCTTATTTGTCGGGGACGCAGTCGCAAAAGCGAGCCTTGGGCAAAACGAAATCACGATAATTAATACTATGTACATGAGTATGGTATTTTTACGAGAGACAGTACGCATTTTACTTACCTTTTTTTCGAAAATAAACAGCATACATTAAATTGTCAAGATATGCGCATAAGTGAGAAAAAAGATTATGTTGACACAAAATGTTTTGTTGGTATGATTTTTATTGTTATGTAAGCGAGTAAACTTTTTGTAAATCCCATCCATAAACTTAGTCAACGTGAGGACATGATGAAAATAAGCCACATCTTACAAAATACTAAAGCTCCATTTTTTTCATTAGAATTTTTTCCGCCCAAGGACAAAGCACAATGGGCAGACTTTTTTTCTTGCGTGGAGCAACTGTCTGTGCTTAAGCCGGCATTTTCGTCGGTAACCTATGGCGCCGGCGGTTCTTCCCAAGAAAATACTCTAGAAATTGCACGGCGTATTTTTGATATGGGGCTTGAACCCATGGTGCATTTGACATGTGTTGGCGCAAAAGCAACACAAATTAAAGCGTTCTTAGATAAGCTTCAGGATATTGGCATAAAAAACGTTTTGGCTTTGCGTGGTGACCCACCGAAAAACATGTCTGCGGAAGATGTTAAGGCATCCATGTCCAGTGAATTTCGGGTGGCGGAAGATTTAGTGCGCTATATACGGCGTGTTTCTCCTGAGATGGGCATTGGTGTTGCAGGTTATCCTGCGCCGCATCCCGAATCTCCAACCTTTGCCCTTGATCGCGCTTATACGCTTTCAAAAATACGAGCAGGGGCTGAGTTTGTGGTAACACAAGTTTTTTTTGACGTGCGTGAATATTTTGATTTTGTGGATGCTTTGCGACAAAAAAACGTTAATGTTCCTGTTATACCGGGTATTTTGCCAATACAGAGCCTTTCTTCTGTACGTACCATTCTCTCGCTATGTGGTGCAAATATGCCAAGTAAACTTTTTATGGAACTTGAAAAAGCCCATAAAGAAGGTGGAGATGCTGCCGTGCATGAGCTTGGTATAGCATTTACCGTTGAACAAATCCGCAAACTTTTGGAAGGCGGCGCTCCCGGCATTCATCTTTATACGCTAAATAAAGCTGAGCTTTGTTTGCGCATAGCCAAGCAAGTGTCAGATATGATGAGTTAAGGAAAGGTTAATTTATTATTTTCTGGGGGAGGGGGCTTTTTGACAAAAAGTCGCTTCCCCTAGACCCCACCCTCAAATAAAAGTAAACACATAGCTCCATGTAAAGCTTATTTACATGGAGCTATTTTATTTTTGCACATCTTGAGCAAAAATACGCGCTCTAAAGTAACGAGTTAAAATATCCTCTGCGTAGGTACGGTGATTACCGCCCACATAACTCATCATGGCTTTAAAAATATCTTGCTTATGATGATCATAAAAGGCTCGGAAAACTTCTGTGCCTATGCGGATGCCGGTATCAACTTCATGCAAATCTTTTTCTTCTTTGCCAATTTTTTTAAGTCTGTCTGCATGATATTTGTATATAACTTGCATGGGGCCACGAGCATTGGCTGAGGAAACTTGGCTGGCATCAAAAAGACTTTCTCGGTAGGCTATGCTGAGGATGAGCAGAGGCGGAATTGAATAATGTGCGCCCCATTTGACAGCAGAGTCTATATATTCTTCTTTGAGTTCTTCAGACATATTTTTTTTGGGAAATATTTCATTGATGATGATTTTGAGTTTTTCACGGTCAAGATTATATTGTTTGTTTATAATCTCACGTTTAAGGGCAGCATTTAAGGTTTTTTCCATTTCTTTGTATTTATTGTACTCTTCAATGCTTATTACCTGCGAGTTTTCGGGGAGTTCGTGCTTTTTCAAGGTAAAGTAATAGCCAGAATATCCAGCGCCAATGATAAATAGTAGCATTAATACAAAGTTAAAGATGGTTTTTGAGTAGGTTGGGGCTGTAGAAACAAGCTTGCCATCGTTCATAATGTAGTGTGCTTTCATACGTTGCTCTTTTTGTGTGCTCGCTGCGGTTAGTGGTGGGTAAAAAACTTTGTTTGCGGTGAGTTTAGCCTAAAATGTCATCTCGAAATATAGAGAAATGACAAATGTTTTTCTCCAAAGTAAGTCCTTGGTTCCGGTAAAATTCCATAGACGCTTTATAAATGTTTTTGTGTTAATTCAATGTTTTAAACATGATGAGCGCTATGCGTTTTTGGCGGTAGGCTTGCAATTGCTATGCCGGTAAGCATGAGCGATCCACCTACAATATGAATAAGAGTAACCGACTCCCCAAGTATAAGCACTCCCTTCAATGCCGTAAAGAGGGGGATGGAATAATAAATCATGCCAGCAGTTACAGGTCCTATATTATCAATAGCTTTTGTCCAAACAACATAGGCAATACATGAACAGCCTATGCCGGCATAAGCTATGCCAATTATAACTTCAGTGTTCCAGATGGTGGGTGGCAAAAAGTGCATTTCTAAAAAAAGTGCCGGTAGGCTAACCAGTACTCCGGTGCCAAAAATAGCGGTATGTAATACGGACATGGATAGATTTTGCGGCCTATAGCGAGCTATAAAAGTGTATATACCAAAGCACATAACGCCGGCTATGCTCCATAAATCACCTATATGTATATTAAATGCTGTGAGATTACTCCACTTTCCACGCGAAATAAGTAAGATAAGTCCGCTTAAAATAATGCTAAGTCCAATGAGTCGTCGGGTGGTTATGGCTTCTTTGCAAAATACTCGCGAAAGAAGCATAATAGTAATGGGGGCTGATGGGACAAAAAGCACAATATTTATACTGCTTGTAGTGTTAGCAGCTTGATAAAAAAATGCGTTTAACAGTGCCACTCCAATGAGACCCTGTATGCATATAAATAAAAAATGTTTCTTTATTTCAGGCCAGTCCCTACTCCATGTACTCAAAGCAAAAGGCAAGACACAGAGAAAAGCCAACAACCATCGCCAAAAATTTAGCTGCACAGGCCCAATCTGCTCAGCCACAGCCCGTGCCACAACAAAATTTCCTCCCCAAAGAAATACCGCCAAAAGAGCGCAGCTGTAGCCTATGCCCTTACTTGTCATTCATTGTATCCATATGAAAATTATTCCACTGTGCGAGCAATTTGCGCAAGGCATTACCTCTATGGCTACGAGCATTTTTTTCTTCTTTACTTAAACAGGCAGCAGAACGCTGTAAATCTACGTCAAAAAAAAGTGGGTCGTAGCCAAAGCCATTTTCACCTTGTGCTTGCTCTAAGATGCGTCCCTCCCACGTGCCACGCACTATGAGGTGCTCGCCAAAAGGCTTGCACGCTACCATAACACACACAAAGCGAGCTGCACGTTGCTCCGGCAAAATATGCTGCATGGCGGCAAGGAGCTTGCGATTGTTTCTCTCATCCTTGGTTTCTGACTCAATAAAGGCTAAGTCATTGGCATATCTGGCAGAGTACACACCCGGAGCGTCGTTCAGCGCCATAACTTCAAGGCCTGAATCGTCAGCAATAGCTATATGTCCTGTTTTGTCGGCTACATATTGCGCCTTGAGCAATGCATTTTCTTCAAATGTAGTACCACTTTCTTCTATGTCTTCCAGCCAAGCAAAGGATTCAAGACCCAAAACGTCAAGTCCGAACTCTTTTAAGGCGTCTGCAAGTTCTCGTATTTTGCCAGTGTTTCGCGTGGCAAGGATAATGGCTTTAGGCAAAGTCTGTGTCATAATAAGTCCTCAGCGTCTTTTGGCATACATATGACAAAGTTTTGCTTGTGACAATACTTTTTTTATTCTATGATTTTCTTTTAAGTGACTTGATTTATTGTTTTTATGGTTGATGGCAAATAACCGTTATGTAGAAATTAATTTTCATGGCGGATGTTGTTTTGATAACTTAAGACCTCTGCGCTATGCTGTGCACATAGGTCTTAAGTTTTGTTTTTATATTGATTAGCAGTAATGAAATTACTTGTCCTGACTTTTATCTCATATGTTTTTGCAATATGACTTCCAATGCCTTTGCAAAGGCATCAAGTTGACTCTCTTCCACTGTCAAGGCAGGTAATAGACGTAAGGTGGTTTCATGGCTAAGATTACAGATAAAGCCGGCCTCAAGTAAATCTTCCCATACGGCTTTTCCGTGAGCGCTCAGTTCAATGCCAAGCATAAGCCCAAGTCCGCGAATTTCTTTAATGCTACCCGGTAGACGCTTGGCAAGCTCATTGATTTTTGCTTGAAAGCGTGCGCCAAGTGTGGCGGCGCGCTCCGACAAGTTATCACGTAACAAAATGTCAACACATGTGGCAGCAACTTTAGAAAGCAATGCGCCACCGCCAAAAGTTGTGGCGTGGCTACCCACTTCAAAGCCGGCATTCACTTCATCGGTGGCAAGCATGGCGCCCATGGGCAAGCCGTTGGCAAGGGCTTTTGCCATGGTTAAAACATCCGGCCGCACATCAAAATGTTGAAATGCCCAAAATTTTCCCGTGCGACAAAGGCCGGTTTGAATTTCATCCACCATAAATAAAATGTCTTTTTCACGACAAAGGCTTTCAATTGCTTTAATATAAGCGGCGCTTACGGGGCGAATGCCGCCTTCACCTTGTATCACTTCAAAGAAAATAGCGGCTGTTTTTTCACTTACGGCAGCCCTAAGCGCTTCTATGTCACCAAAAGGAACATTGGTAAAGCCTTCGGGGATGGGCGTAAAGCCATCTTGAAAACGTTCTTGTCCTGTGGCTGCAACGGCAGCTAGTGTGCGTCCGTGAAATGCACCGCTAAGGGTAATGATTTCATATGCATCACGCTTTTTTACTTTGCGCATATAACGTCTTGCCAGCTTAAAAGCCGCTTCGTTGGCTTCAGCGCCGGAGTTACAAAAAAATGCTTTTTGCATATGGCAAGTGGAAAGAAGTTTTTCTGCAAGTTCGAGCTGTTCTTCTTGGTAAAATAAGTTGCTCACATGCCATAATTTTTGCGACTGTTCTTGCAAAGTTTTGACAACTTCCGGATGACAATGTCCAAGTCCAATGACGGCAATACCGGTGAGTAAATCCACGTATTCTTTGCCGTCAACATCCCACACCAAAGAACCTTCTCCTCGCACAAGCGCCAATGGGTAACGTCCGTAGGTGCGGCACAGTGATTGCTGTTCTCTTTGTTGTAAAGAAAGAAAATCTTGGGAAAACTTTGTCATATGTACTCCTTATTGCTGTTGTTTTTCGTAAAAATGAGAATGTAGCGGGGATTGATTTTGAATTTACTGTCACTCTGCTTGGTGTATGTATTTACTATGCAATGCTAATCTTTTCCTGTGTGCCCGAAGCCCCCTGCTCCACGTTTGCTCGCTTCAAGTTCTGTGCAAATTTGTATGTGAGGACGAATGATGGGTTGAAAAACCAATTGTGCTACTCGTTCCCCTTGTTTGATGGTATAGGCAGTTTCACCGGTATTTAAAAGCATAAGCATAATTTCGCCGCGATAGTCACTGTCTATTACTCCCACGCCTTGGGCAATGGTAATGCCATTTTTGGCGCCAAGTCCGCTGCGTGCATAAACAAAGCCAGCCATATTGTAGCCGGAGATTGGTTCGATGGCAATGCCAGAGGGCACAAGTTCTCTTTGACCTGCGTCAATGGTAAGCGTCAGGCTGTTAAAGCAGGCTCGTAAATCAATACCGGCTGCGTGTTCTGTGGCGTAGCTTGGTGCAACGACATAAAGAATTTTTGCCAGTTCATTCACAAAGCAAACTTTCACCATGGGAAGTGAGTCTGTGTTTAACATCTTGTAATGTTAGTGGTTAATATTGAATGTCATTGAATTTCATTGTTTGTCCACTTGTCTGTGGGTAGCCATTGGCGCAAAACTCTTTCAAGTTCTTTGATAATGAGTGGCTTTGAGAGGAAATCGTTCATGCCGGCTTTTAAGAATTCTGAACGCACATCCCCTACAGCATTGGCAGTGAGTGCCACAATGGGAACGACTGCAAAACGATCACCGGAGATCGCTCTAATGTGCTCGGTGGTTTCTACGCCATCCATTTTGGGCATCATGTGGTCCATAAAAATTATATCGTAAGCAATATCTTTAACGCTTGTAATTGCTTCTTCACCGGAAAGTACAGTATCTACAGTGACGCCATATTCTTCTAAGACGCTTTGGCTAATGATTAAGTTTATGCTGTTATCATCCACAACCAAGGCGCGCGCTCCATGTGTTTTAAGCTGAAAATCTGTGTCGCTACGTCCTGAACTATCTCCGGTGTGATAGATGTTGCCTTCCAAAAGTCTTGCCATAACTATTGTGGTTAGGGGGGTATAGGCCACGGTTACATTGTCAGGTACATCACGACCTTCAAAATAATTGCGAGAAATGGCAACGATGTAGATGTCGGATAAAGCATCCAAATTAAAGGAGTCAAGCTGGTGGTAATCGACAAAGGCATGAGAACACTGCAAAAGATCTGCTTCATTATCAACAATTTTGGCACTATAATTCATATTAGTAAGTTTTTGGCACAAGAATTCTGCTTTCACTGCAGATTCAAGCCAAATGCCAACCGTAAGCTCATGTACGTCTTTTTTCTTTAAAAGCGGCGTATTTTCTTCTACAGTTTGAGGTATTTCAAAGGAAAAGCATGAGCCTGCTCCATAGGTGCTGGTAACGGAAATAGTTCCGCCCATTTCTTCCACAAGGCTTTTGGTAATGGCAAGGCCAAGTCCTGTACCTTCGATATTTCTGTTCTTCTTGGTATCAAGCTGTGAAAATGTGTTGAAAAGGATGGGAAGATCTTCGCGTTTAATGCCAATGCCTGTGTCTTTTACGCTGACTTTGAGTACGGTGTTTTCGCCCTTGTCTTTTGGCTCTGCCCCGATAGTGAGGCGAATGTGCCCTTCGGAAGTAAACTTTAAGGCATTGGTTAAGAGATTGATGAGAACCTGCTTAATGCGAATGCTATCTCCGATCAAGATATTTGGGGTGGCGTGAAAATCATCAATGAGAAAATCTATATTTTTGCCACCAAGGCGAACATTTATTAATGACACAATATCATTGATAAATGATTCCATATAGTATGGTTCCGGAATAATTTCTATGGCGCCGGCTTCAATTTTTGAAAAGTCCAAAATATCATTGATAATAGCCAGCAAGGAACCGGCTGCTCCCTTAATATTTTGTAAGCATTCTTCCACCTGCGAGGTCGCACCATGGCGCAAGGCAATGTCTGACATACCTAGGATGGCATTCATGGGAGTTCGGATTTCGTGGCTCATATTGGCCAAGAAAGTGCTCTTGGCTTGGTTGGCCAGCTCAGCGCTCTCAAGTCGCCTTTGTTCGGTTATGTCTGATAAAAATCCTTCCAAAACATATGGCTCGCCGTCGGGGGTGAACTCTGCAACTCTGCTGCGCTCCCATATCCATTTTACCGTGCCGTCCCTAGTTATAGCTCTAAAAGTGGTGTCAAGGGGTAAGCCAATATCCAATGTTTTGAGATTTATGTCGGCCAAAGCCTGCACATCGTCCGGGTGTACAAGGTCAAAAAAGCGCACGCCGCCTTCACGAGTTAATTCTTCAGGCGTATAGCCATAAAGCGAGAGACTTCCTTCGCTTACATAGGTAAAGCGATAAGTTGGAGGCTCATTTAAGCATTGATAGATGACGCCCGGCAAATTGGCCATCAACCTGTCGGCACGTTTTTTTGTGATGTGTAAATCTTCAATGGCGTTTGCGTATAATTCAGAAGATTTGGCAAGGGCTAAAAAATCTGCCAGCGATGAGGCAAAATTCATTTCTTCTTGCGTCCAAATACGTTGCTGAAAGTTTTGCTCTAGGCATACCACACCTACAAGCTCGCCCCTCATGCGCACCGGTGCATCTAGCATAGCAGTGATATCTTTGGAGTATACGTCCTCAAAAATGGCTAGCTCTTCAGGACTGTCATGGTCGGCGCTGATGATGCGATTGGTTTGCAAAGCACGGAAATAGGATTCACTTGCCTCAAGATTGAAATCTTCAACGGTATCCACTGTTCCATTTTGTGCGGTATAGCGCAAAACGCATTCCATAACGGTTCTTTCCGGGAAAACATTCCAAATAGATACGCGCGTTACATTTAGAGCGTGTGCGCCCTCCTTCGCAATAAGAAGAGCTGCATCGGCAAAATTTCCGGTAGTTAAAGTTTGTGAGTTGGTGATTCTGGCTAATGCTTCACTTAACCCGTGTAAATTTTGCGGAAAAACCTTATTCGTCATAAAAACCCCAAGCGTTAAATCTACGCTCCTTTAAGTACATTTTCAATGCGAGAGAGCGCATCTATAAATACGGCATCGGCAAGTGCATATGAAAACCGTATACATTTTTCGTCGCCAAAGGCAGAACCGGGCACAACGGCCACATGAGCTTTTTCTAAGAGATGAGTACATATTTCAACGTCATTGGTAAGGCCGTCACGAAAATATTTGTGGATGTCCACAAAGAAATAGAATGCGCCGCCAGGCAGCGGACAGATGGCTTTTTCCCAATTTTTAATGGCGGCATAGCCAAGATCTCTACGTCTTGTGAATGTTTTTCGCATGTCTTGCATAAAATCTTTTGAGCCTTCAAGGGCTGCTAGGGCTGCTTTTTGTGCAATGGAGCAGACATTGGACGTACTTTGTCCCTGTAGGCTGATGATGGCCTTGGTTAAGGCTTGGCAACACACGCTATAGCCTACACGCCAACCGGTCATGGCATAGCTTTTTGATACGCCGTTGCACAATGCTATTTGTTCCGGATAGCGCAAAAACCAATGCGCAGCCGTGGCGGAGGTTTTTCCATCATAGACGAGTTGGTCGTATATTTCATCGGAAATAACAAAAAGACCTTTTTGCATTGCCCACTCAAGTAAGATATCCAATTCTTCTTGGCTGTATATGACGCCGGTAGGGTTGGAGGGGGAGTTTAGGATAAGCATGCGGCATTTTGAGGTGAGGTGCTTTTCAAGTTGTGCTGTGCTTACCTTAAAATCATCGTGGACAGAGGTTGGCACTGTCACAGGTTTTGCTCCGGCAAGAATCACCATGTCCGGATAACTAACCCAGTACGGTGCTGGGATAAGCACTTCATCGCCGGGATTTAAAAGGGCTTGCATGATATTGTAGAGTGGCTGCTTTCCTCCGTTGGAGATAACAACATTCTCGGGGGCAAAGCTTGCGCCGTATTCAGCGGCATAATATGCAGATACAGCTTTGCGAAGTTCCATAATACCGGAAACAGCAGTGTAACGTGTAAAGCCGGCGTCAATGGCATCTTTAGCCGCTTTGCAAATATGTTCTGGTGTGTTAAAGTCAGGCTCGCCAACGGCAAGGCTAATAATATCAATGCCTTGATTCTTTAATTCCAAGGCTTTGGCGTTGATGGCGAGGGTAGCTGAGGGGTTGACGCAAGAGAATTTATCTGCGAGTTTCATGTTTGTTGTATTCCTTGAACTTAAATGTCATGTTGAGCGCAGCAGTAAAAAGTCTATTATTAAAGCGCCTTACCTATTGTGTCAAATTCTAACCACTGATATACTCCATATGAAAAAAAAAGTAAATACTTTACCGGTCACGAATTTAATTTCTCCCCCATTGCTTGCTTATCCGCAAGATATGCGTGTGGGTTTTTTCTTACACCGCCACAAACGTTTTAGTGTATCTGTTTTGCTTGACGGAGTGGAAACGTGGGTACATAGCAATAATTCCGGATCCATGCTTGGGCTTTTGCGTAAAGGCTTGCCGGTATTGCTTTCATCGTCCAATAACCCCAAAAGGAAATTAGCTTTTACGCAAGAAGCCGTGTGGTTGCCAAAAACATTTGGTGAGTGGCACGAAAAAGATTTAGCTGCTACCGAGGGGTTTTGGGTCGGGGTTAATACCAGTATGCCAAATAAAATCCTGCAAGCGGCTTTTCAGGCCGGATTGCTTGAATTTGCCGACGGGTATACGCATTTTAAGCGTGAAGCTACACGAGGTGCTTCACGTCTTGACGCTTGCATAACCGGTGAAGATAAGGCTCCACTTTGGGTTGAGTGTAAAAATGTTACCATGGTAGAGGATGGTGTTGCCATGTTTCCGGATGCGTGCACAACGCGAGGGCAAAAACACCTTATGGAGCTTATGGACATAGTACAGAATAAAGAGCGAGCTGCCATGTTCTATGTTGTACAACGTGCTGATGGGAAATGTTTTGCGCCGGCAGAAATTATTGATCCTGCATATGCAAAATTATTTTGGCAAGCAGTCGAGGTGGGTGTCGAAGTGTATGTGATGCGTGCGTTTGTGAGTCCTGCCGGTATTTATCTTGGTGAAATTATACCTGTTCTGAGTGATGTTGGTCAATAAAGACCTCTGCGCAATAAATGCGCAAAGGTCTTAAATGTTAGTGTATTTACGTTAGTTTGCCAAAAGACGTGCCTACTTGTTTCATTCCGGAAAGTAAGGTTGGGGTCGCTTTCAAAAATGGTGATACTTGTTGTGCTTGTATGGAATACTTTTTTGATTCTGCTTCGCTTTTTGCTCCCTGACTCCGCAAATTCCAAGCATCAATTTTTTTGTTATAATCCCCCCACTGACCTTGTTCTTGTATGGCCAGTGCATCCAGCTCGCCCTTTTCCGCTGTATCAAGGTTCAAATCTAATGCACTGCCCACGTCCACCTGTGCGCCGCTGGCGGCCTGCTGTGCCCTTTGTGTGCCCACAATGTGCGCGGCTTCTTGGCGTTTCTTGAGGCTGTCTTCATAGGCTTGGCGCTGAATTTCCTTGCCCTCGTATTCTGCCATTTGCGCATTGCCTTCTGCCACTTGCGCATTGTAGTTTGCCATGTCTGCCTGATATTCGGCCTGCGCTTTTTGTGCGTCCGCTTGCTGAAATGCGCTGTACACGCCAACCGCCGTACCGCCGATTCCTGCCACCGCCGATATAATGGGTAATGCCGCTGCTATTGGTGCCATGTTTCACCCCCTAAAGTTTTTACCAGCTGAACGCTTGCAGATATATATCCCAGCCTTTTCATAAAATTAAAGTAACCTCGTCTAAACGGCCTAAACGGAAGAACATTTACAATATGCTTAACGCCTCTATCTGCAAGTTTTCTTTCGGTAAACTTAAGCATATTAAAACCGTCCCAACCCTTGCGATGTTCTGAATGTAAATAAAAAGCGTCCGATGTTGCAGTTAGTTCGCTTTTATTATGCGCATCGGGAGCTAAAAAATAAATGGCATAGCCCACAAGCTTACCTTCTTTCGTTCTTGCGGTCGTAATGTGTAGAGCATTTGCCTGTTCAAGTGCTCTGTAAATAGAAAAATCCACAGAACCGGCATCCACTCTACCTACTAGAGTATGACTGAAAGCCTCCGCACAATGCGCCGGCAAAAGCTCTTGTATTTCGTCAATTACTGTATCAATTGTTTCAATATGGAATGTCAGCATGTTTCCCCCCCTTATTATTCCTTTGTGCAAAAGTCTGCAAAAGTCTGCAAATGTGTGCAAATTGTATCGAAAATAGAATGCGTTCAAAATGGGTAAAATACAAGGAAGACGCAGTAGTTCCCCCATTTTCAACGCATTCCCCTTAAATATCCAAATCCAACACCAACGCCCCCACCGTAAACGGCAGCGCCCTCTCTTGCACAATCCAAACCGTTGCATCGGTCACCTGTCCACCGCCGGGGATAAACTCAATATCACCGCTAAAAGGTTCCACCGCTCCATCCCACGTTTCCGGCACAAAGGGGAAATCATACAGCCTATCACGCTCAGCACCATATTTACCGCCCACGGACGACTGCAAGCGAATGATACACTTACCAATGCCGCGCACTTGCCCAAGCGTAGAACCCATTTGCCCATCACCTTCTGAGGGTAGAGGCGACAAGGTCGAAGTATAAGGCAAGCCCACTTGCACCGTATTCGCCGCATAAGGCAGCGTAATTTGACCACCGCTCACTATTAGACCCTGTATGGGAGAACCATCAGCCAGCACAGCCACTTCCTTTCCTTCAAGGTGAGAAAGCCCACTCACGCTGGTGCTTGAGCTTGAACTTTTAGTTATGCCACCGTCCACAAAAAAGGCATTGCTTATGCCGTCCGTCTCCATCCAACGCTTAGCCAGCTTTTCAAAATAATAGCCGCCACTACGCTTAACCACAAAGAAAACCTCGTCCCCATCTTCACCGCTCACCACCGTCACCGAACGAAATTCACCATCGGTAACGTGCCGACTCCAGCCCCAAATGTCGTGTTCCTTCATGTAGGTCAACGCCAGCAAGACACCGTCATTGCGTATAATCCAAATGGTAGAGTAGGGCGTTTGCTGAAATGCCCACTGACGCAAGGTAAAGCCGTCAAATAAATGCGGAGCCATGATGGAAAGGTCATTGCCGGCATAGCCGTCCTTCTCAAGGCTGTAGAATAAATCTCGCACTCTTGCGCCGTGACGCTGTACATGCATAATGGAATTGCCAATAATAATAGGGAAGAGCTGAGAAGATCCCCAATAGCTTTGTGCCGTAATACTCACATTGCTGGCTGTAATGGGTCCACCGTCACCGCTGGCCTTGTACTCACTGCCTGACGTACCAATAAGCAAATCGCCAAAGCTGGCAAGCCATGTGATAGCGTCAATATTGCCGGAAGCGATGAGATATTCCACCGGGTCATCATCTTGCAGCGGCCTTGACTTGCGGAAATTCTCAAAGTCACCCACTCGTGACATATAAAAGGCTTGCGGACTGTACAGCGTACCGCCAAGTATCATGCGCTGCTGATGGAAGGAAACGACACTAGGATTATTGCCATCGGCGAAAGGATCCCAATCCTCTTTTGGAGTGTCAGAGATGTCAGCTTCATAATTGTTATCGGCAAAGCTTGTGCCGGTAGAGATGCCTATAAAACCATAATAACCGGCTTCTTCACGGTAAATATTGTACTCACTGGCTCCGCTCACGGCAGACCAATTCACGGTCACGCTGTCACCCTGAACCCAATCGGACGGATGCTTGCCAAGCACAGAACCGGCAGGCGAACCCAAGGAACCAAGGCCGTTATTGTCCACGGCAACAATTTTATAGCGTAGGGTATAGGTTAACTCGCCTTCGGCACTGGCTTCTTTTTCATTGAAAACGGCTGTTGGCGCATTGGGCGCATCAAGGGAAGAGTTTAAGATTACCTGCGCCAAATTCCATGAATAATTAGGATAGGAACCGCTACGCATAAGCTTATATAATGGATAATTTCTGTGCGCAAAATACACAAGGTCACCCACTTGCGCAAAGGATAAAGTCAAAATATCATCCAGCGACCACGGCGCACTCAAGGAAGCAATGATGCTTCCGGCAATATTGGATACTTGCAAACGCTTATTGCTGGCTATGAGCACAAAGTTTTGTGAGCTTTCTGCATTAAATGAAAAAGGAAATAAGACGGCATCATATCCAAGATTGCTTAAATAACGAGTGCCCGGCCTACGCTCCACATTGCCGTGTACGTTGGGCAAAAAGTTCTCCATGCACTGCACAGAATTCTTATAACGCCCAAGGTCATAACGAGCGGACAAGGACAACGCCACCTCTCCGCCCGTGAAATTTGTTAGTGCTATTCTCATTTTTCCCCCTCTGAAGTCTTGACATCAATGGTCTTTATTTGTATGTTATGTCAAACGTAATACGGATAACATGAAATAATGATAATAAGCTTTGCCAACAAAGAAACTCATAAATTCTTTGAAACAGGTTATTGTCCCAAATTGGGTCAAGCTTCTCGTTCTGCTTTGCGTAAGCTGTATATTTTACATGCAACACATAGTCTTGACTCTCTGCGTATACCTGCCGGCAATCGCCTTGAAAGCTTAAAGGGCAATCGCGCCGGGCAATATAGTATACGTGTTAATGACCGCTTTCGTATTTGTTTTACATGGGAAAACGGCAATGCCCATGATGTAGAAGTGGTGGACTATCACTAAATATCCCCTAGGAGTTTTTTATGTTAGCTATACACCCGGGCGAAATTTTACGCGAAGAATATATGCTAAATCTCAACCTTTCTGCTCATGCTTTGGCTGTGGCCTTGGGCATTCCTGCTACGCGCATTCATGAGATAATTCACGAAAAGCGTGGTATCAGTACGGACACCGCCCTGCGTCTTGCTCGCTATTTTGGAACCGACATGGAAATGTGGGTTAATTTGCAAGCACAGTATGAAGCCGCCATTTTAAGACAAAATAAAGGCCATGAATTTGAGCGCATTATTCCGCTTGATTAGTTATTCTATCCTTAATTAAATGCGTTCAAAATGGGTGAAATGCAAGGAAGGCGCAGCTTTTTGCGAAAGGAGTGTACTCTTCTGGTACTCGACTGAAGCAAAAAGCAAGTCTGACGCAGTAGTTCACCCATTTTCAACGCACCTGCCTCTCATAACACAAAATCGTGCCTTGCAAGGCCACAATATACTCATCCATAATCAAGCGATTCTTCAGCATAATCTCCGCATTCTCAAAGCTCTCTAAATATTCATATTTCAGCGGTATCAATTCATAAGGCTTGCTGGGACGTGGGCAGGGGATAATCTTCTGGAACTCAATAACGGGCACAACCTTAGTCTTTCCGCACCCCGTCAGTAGTGTTCCCCATGTGAGCAGGCAAAGGCCTGTTAAGGCTGTCAATAATACTTTTAAGAGTTTCATCATCTACCACCTTATCTTTGTTGATGGTTACCGGCTTTGCCCTCCGCACCATTTGCGTTACGCTCTCGAAGCTCTTTACCAGCTTATCCTTGCTGTCCAAACACGTTTGTAAGTCCGTAGTAGCACCTTCAATAAATTTAAGATTGTTTTCCGCTTGTTTCTGTAAACTATCATTACTGAGGCTCAACACCGTATTTGCTGCTTGCAGGTCTTTGATTTCCGCTCTTTGCCATAAGATTACGCCTATAAGTGCCAGTACCACCGCCGCCGCCGTGGCTATTTTGCCCAAGGTCACGTTTCACCTCCATATATTTCGCCACATCCTTACCACCCCATGCCGTTGTGAACATACTCCCTAAAAACCATGCCCAATCTAAATTGAATGCGCCTGTAACGGCTAAAACAACCGTCATTATGAACACAAAGGCACAGGTGGCAAGAAAACAAATGCGAGTGGTGGAAATGTCATCGACTTTGCTGAGTGCGGATTTCCACCATTCACGCCAAGTCATACTATAACCACCATCTAATAATGCAATAGCCAAGAATCCCACCAGCTATAACACCAGCTACGCTACCCGCTAAAGGTACAAGTGCATGTTCCACAATATTCACCCCTTTCTATACGTTGACCGTCCGTGCGCCGTGAGCAACACCCATGTGAAGTCCACACGGCGCACATCCCTATCATAATCGTAACACCTACGGCACAGATACACGACTGCATCTTCATGCGCCCTTTTGCCGAAATAATGTGCCGGATTACCGCACTTGCACACTTCAGCCATTAGTGCGCTGCCTTCTTGCTTTCCATAGCCGTTACCCGTCCGCTCAGCTCAGAAAAATCTGCTTGCTTGGCAAACATATTGATGCACACCTTTTTTGTGTCGGCTAAATCTCTTAGGATGCCGTTGATTTCATGATGCTGCTTCATGTGGCTATTCCAAATGAAAGCAAGTAAAGCGACAATGCAAGCGAATAAACCCAGTATCACCTCAATAAAATACTTATCTCCCATGACTGAAGCCTCCTTTGAGTGTTTTCTTAGTGGATAGTAGATAGTGGTTAGTGGACGAGGTCGCTACGCTCCACGTTATAGTTTTTGGATTGCCACGTCACTTCGTTCCTCGCAATGACTTTTGTTGCCATCGTGAGTCATTGCGAGGACGAACGCAGTGAGGACGTGGCAATCCAAAATTCGAATAATGTGCGTAGCACAACAATCACTGACCACCACTGACCACTACCCACTGTGCGAAGCACTTAAACACCTCTCTCCGCCACAAAACCATGAACATCAAAACTAGGACAAGCCTTGTTAGCGTAATCACGATGCCCGCTAATCTGCTCAACACTAAAATCCGCTTTAAGCTGACGAAATAATGTTTCCAGTGCGTCAAATTGCTCAAGCGTAAAGTTGTTTTCCGGGACGGTATAATCTTCTTGATTCACTCCGCCCACCAAGCAAACGCCTATGGAATTGCTATTACGCCCACTGGTATGCGCTCCGGAAATCTCAAGCGGCCTGCCGTTTTCCACAGTCCCATCACGGCGAATGACAAAATGATACCCTATGTCTTGCCATTTATTGCCGTGCACATGCCAATGGCGAATCTCCTTGACTCCAATGTCCATGTTTGGACGTGTTGCCGCACAATGCACAATAATTTCGTTAATGTGTCGCATATCGCCCCCTATAAAGTGAATGCTTGCATAGCTGGCTGTAATATATTTCTTTCCGCTCTCAACTCAACGGCCTTGGCTTCAATCTCCATAATCGCCTGTGTGTCATATTCATTGCCCGTACCGGCGGCAATGGCTCTTAACGAACGAGCACTTCTTGCGTCTAAAGCTGCAAGCTCTGCATCAATCTCAATCACCCTTTGCTTGTTCAGCTCTTCCGGCGTTGGTTCAGGAACAGCCATCATCTCAAAGCCTTGCTCGTCTGCTTGAATAGCAGCGTTGTTATTGTTCGCCCACTCCGCAGCTTCGGGAGGATAACTTTCGGCATTTGTCCAACGTTGACCGATATAAAATTCTTGTTGTGTTTGCGACATAACTATTCTCCTAAAACCCTGCGGCGTACCAAGTGTACACTCCGCTTGTTG
Organism: uncultured Desulfovibrionaceae bacterium; assembly: GCA_964370525.1. Classification (GTDB taxonomy): domain Bacteria; phylum Desulfobacterota; class Desulfovibrionia; order Desulfovibrionales; family Desulfovibrionaceae; genus CAYJAD01. The sequence goes on from CAYJJP010000007.1 coordinate 19,241, forward strand.
TGGTTGTGTATTTAAACGATGAAGTTGTCTTGTCCCAGCCTCCTAGGAAGTTGTAAGTTGCGTTATTACCGCTGTTAAGTCCCACTGATACATGCAAGGAATATGTCGTTGTAGTAAAATTTGTAGGCAATGATATCGTTCGACCTGCTGAGCTCGTGCTGGAAATAGTACCCCCCTGCTCAATAAAGCCATCACTCCACTTGCGATACCAACTACTGCCATCACTTGCCTTCCATTTACTTGTGACATAGGCATTAGGCGTTGAAGGAATCATCGACCTTAAGCTATTAACAGCACTGGACGTGGCCGCCGTGGACGTGCTTGAACTACTTGTGGAAGTAGATAATTGCACACATCCCCTTGTAGACGTTGAAGCATTTGGTACGGTAAACGTTAAATCAAACTCGTCAGAGCTGTTGCCACTTGAGGTGTCTGTAAAGTTAATGTCAACATTAGTACCTTCAGTAAACTTAATGTATTTACCATTGCTCATGGTCACACGAGTGCCATCACCATCTCCCACATAAAAGCTGGTCATTTTGGAACTTGCGGTACTGTTGGCAGTATTTGCGGTGCTTTGCGCTGTACTTGCCTTGTCATAGGCTTGTTTAACTGCATAAGAAGTTGCAGCTACATCTTCTGCGGTACTGTCCACAGCGCTTGATAAGCTGGGGATTTTCCCATCGGCAGCACTTGCTAAGTCATAAGCTTGCTTAACCGCAAATGAATTGGCTGCCACCGCAGTTGATTCGCTGGTCACGGAAGAGGACAGTTCCACACTTCCAATGGGACCCTCGGGACCTTGGTCGCCTTTATCCCCCTTTTCACCTTGTATGCCTTGAATACCTTGCTCACCTTGAATGCCTTGTATTCCTTGCTCGCCCTTTTCGCCCTGTATTCCCTGCACCCCTTGCAAGCCTTGGTCACCTTTTTCACCCGGTGAACCCGCAGCACCGGGAGCGCCATCGGCACCGGAAGTATAGGGCAAATCATTCCATGCATTCACCCCATCGCCAAACTTAAAGCCAAAAACTCCGCTTTCCAAAATGGCAAGGCCTATTTCACCTTTAAGCAATACAGGATTGATATTTTGCCAATTAAGTTCTTGGTCAACTCTGTGCTGTATTTGAAATAATGGCATATTATCCCCCAAAAGATGCGGCATCGCCACTGCTTACAGTTATAATTTGTGTTTGCAGCGCACCGCCACAGTTTATAATATCAATTGTTGGCGCAACCCCTTGAACGCCCTGAACCCCTTGCTCGCCCTTTTCGCCTTGAATGCCTTGCTCTCCTTTTTCGCCTTGAATACCTTGCACCCCTTGAATGCCTTGATTACCTTGCTCTCCCTGTATTCCTTGTTGCCCTCTTTCCCCTTGAATGCCTTGCACACCGGGGACGCCTTGCGAACCTTGGACGCCTTGCTCGCCTCTTTCGCCCTTGGGGATGAATAGGGTCAAAAGGCCGCTTTCCACATCATACGAAGCGGAGGCGCTGCTACTTTCAGAAAGCGATGCCGTTACGCTCAACTCGGTAAGCTGTTCCACATAATTTTGAGCAATGAGCACTTGTCCGCTGATGTCAGCAATGGCATCTTCACGATATGCAAGGAGAACATTAACGGATTCATTACTGAGCTGTTCAATGCTACTGATAGCACTTACTTCAGCAGCAAGCACACTGCTTAAAGAGTGGGCAGCCTCAGCCGCACTCGCCGCCGCTTCCCCTGCCTTGGCAATACTCACATCACGAGCTTCAAAAATCTGTTCTGCCAATAACTCAGGCGGATCCTCAAAGGTCGGCGGAACTTTCACCGATCGCCCGACCTCTTCTTTAAGCTCTTGGCGCTCAGCCGTAGCCCTATCAAGAGCCGTTTCGATGACTTCAGGGTCAAAGCGTGTGCCGGATATTAAATCTACCTCTTGCTTGAAGGGCATGGCACGTAAAATGGACAGCTTATAACCGCTGGGCAATGGCGAACCGTTCAAACGGAAAGTCACAGTGCCGCCGCTGCTGGTAAGGCTCACCGACCAACCGGATGCGGTAAATAAATTGCCTTCACTGTCGGTATATTCCACAAGCAATTCGCTTTGATTCCATACCTTAAAGCTGAAAGGAAAGGCGGTTGTTACGCCATTGCCGTTAAAGACGGCCTTAGAATTGTTGTTAGTGAGCATGTTTTGTCCTTTTTTTAGTTGTCAGTGGGTAGTGGCTAGTGGCTAGTGGTGGTAGTGCTACGCACATTATTCGTATTCTGGATTGCCACGTCGCTTCGCTCCTCGCAATGACGTTGTTTTTACCGCAAGTCATTGCGAGCGAGCCTGCGAGCGTGGCAATCCAGAGGCTTTACTGTGAAGCGCAGCGACTTCATTCACTGAGCACTATCCACTGCACACTCCTAATTTCCCCTCGCTAAAATCCATGTGTCCGGCTTTTCCTTCATTCTCCCCTCGTTAGCATCCGCCTGCACCGCTTTCGGTATCGCCCTTAAATACAATTCCTCAAGCTCAGCCACACGCCCGGCATTATTCTTGAGCAAGGACACAGCAATCATAGCCGCCAGCTTTCTTGCCAGCATACCAACAAAAAGGTCGTCAAACAAAGCCACGTCCGCAATGTCAGCGGTATAGGACAGCAAAGCCTTGTCCGTATTGCATAACAGCACTTGCCCCTTACTCACAGCATCATGCACCAAGATAAAGCGGCCGCTTTCCTTGTCACCATATTGCTCATAATCCTTACCGTTTGGATAAAGGCGCAAAGCTTGTAGCATGTCTTCAGGCAAGGCATAAGCATAAGTATATTGCTGCTCATAACCTTCAGGCATATCAATTTGCGCAAGCCACGCCCTACGCTGTGCAAAGTTCCAAGGAAAATCACGCAAAGCCTGCCGCCTCGCACTGTCCCAATACAGCTTACACTGCACAGCCTCTAAGGCTTTCTCATCTTCACCGGCAACGGTACGCGTACCGATAAAACCCAACGCCATATTCCAAATGGTGATTTTTCCGTTATCGCTTGCCATGTGCTTTCCTTTGCTTTTGTGACGGCGCCAAGTTTACATAAACCTGACGCCGTAGATGATGTTTCATTTTCCTAAAACGCACAAAAAAGCGTCAGATACAAGGAAGACGAAGCTTTTTGTGAAGGGAGTGTATCCAGAAAACATACGTAACCGGAGAAAAAAGCAAGTCTGACGCAGTAGATGATGTTTTTTTGTGCGTTTTTAACCTTCGACAACGCCTTTATCGATGTACATGCCATCTTCGTAAGGCTCATCCTCAAAGCCGGAAATACACGCAAACAACTTGCCAGCCGTGGCAGTACCCGTCACCGTGACCGACAACTTAAGCCAAGGCTTTGTTACCGAACGAGGCAGAAAACGCCAGCCAAAACGCTTACCGACTTTGAAGTCAGCAACTGCAATAGTCAGACTTGCACCGCTCACATCGGCATAAGTCCCCGTTTCGCTGTCGGCTTGTTGTAGTTTAACAGCTACGCTTGTTGCACCCTCAAGGTCTTCCTTCACACGCAACATAATGGGGATAGGCTCCGCCTTGCCGGGGATTAAAAGCGAGTTAAGCGCAATGGCATCGCCTGTGGCTGTCTTGATAATGTCATCTTTGTTTTCAAATAAAATTAAATTACTGTCGATAATCATGGTGTTATTCCTTGTATTGTTTGGGTTCGTGGGCAGGCAGTTCGTTCAAAATGGGAGAAAAAGCACGCCTGACGCAGTAGTTCTTCATTTTCAACGCACTGCTTAGTTAAATCACTTCTTCATCAGACCTAATCGCATCACACTGTCTTACAGGCCGCCCAAACAACAATGGCACGCCCTCAGACTTAA
>CAYJJP010000008.1:0-23081 GCA_964370525.1 uncultured Desulfovibrionaceae bacterium
CACTTGCGGCGGGCGCGAAGCGACATTTGGAGTGGGCGTGCCTTTCTGAAAAATCCATGAAAATGCTTTTTTCAGCTTCGATTACTTAATGACAATAAGTGAGGTAGAAATGCAAAATAATACTCAGTGGCAAACTTCGTGGCAAGAACGAAGACTATGTCAAACTCCCCGTGAAGGTGATGTACGAAGTCCGTGGGATAGAGACTATGCGCGTATTATCCACTCGGCTGCATTTCGTCGTTTACAATCTAAAACACAAATTATAGATCCTGGGCAAAGTGACTTTTACCGAACACGTTTAACCCATTCACTAGAAGTATCCCAAGTTAGCTATGGCATCCTTCATTATCTTAAAGAAAAATATCGAAATCATAAAATCGCTGATGTTTTACCGGAAACTCGTTTGTTAGCTGCCATATGTCTTTCGCATGATTTAGGGCATCCACCCTATGGGCATGGGGGCGAAACAGCATTAAATTTTTGCATGCGAGAATATGGAGGATTTGAAGGTAATGGACAAACCATACGCATTCTTTCATCACTTGAACAATATACAGAAAAGCATGGGCTTAACCCTACCAGACGCTTACTTTTCGGAGTATTGAAATATCCTGTTTGTTATTCAAAACTTGTAAATCTAGAAGCTTATAATTCAGAAACTCCCAATCCGCGCTGGTTATTTCATGCTAAAGAGCAGTTACCTCCAAAATGTTATCATGATACTGAATCTGAAATTATTGATTGGCTGCTTGATCCGCTTGGAAATGCCCGAGATGAGTTTTGTAAAATAAAAAAAACAAGTTCTTCAAAAAAACATAACAGTTCAATACACAAGTCACTTGATGCATCAATAATGGATATCTCCGACGATATTTCGTATGGCTTACACGATTTAGAAGATTCAATAGCCATGGGAATGCTCACAAGGGAAATGTGGGAAGAATACATTGATATTGAGAAGCAAGATATTTTTAAGAATTATGGATTTACTGCTACAGAAGTAGCAGATGACATTTTTAGTACAGCAGAGTATCGACGTAAAGAGCGCATTGGCGGTATGATTCACTACTTAATAACACATACCTACATTGAAGAAACAGGCATCGAAAGTGATTGTCCACTTGTTATTTATAAAGCGCGTTTTGAAGATGATGCCGCAGACTTTCAAAAACTAATGGGAGATTTAGTTTTTGACTTAATAATTTCGTCTTCAAATATCCAAATGTTTGAGTTCAAAGGTCGAAAAATAGTTACTGAACTTTTCGATGTTTTCAAGGCAAACCCTGACAAACTTCTACCCTACCCCATAAGAAAAATATTTGATGAACAAAAAAATGAGGTGGCACAAATGAGAGTTCTTTGCGACTATATTGCCAGCATGACCGATGTTTCAGCTGCAAGACTTCATGAAAAGTTGTTTTTTGCTGGGAAAGGTTCAGTCTTTGATAAATTTTAAATGATTTTTATCTGAACGCACAAAAATATACCAATATGGGTTTTAAAAAATTTCTAAAAAAACGGCACAATTTGTTTGCGCCGTTTTTTTGTGACTAATTTTTATTTTTTTTCATGGTCTAAAGCCATATCTATTGCAATCTTAAATAATTCTGGAGCTATTGCACCACGTATTACTATGTTATTAACAAAAAAGTAAGGTGTACCTTCGATTCCAAGATCTTTGGCATCCTTCAAATCTTCGTTAAGCACTTTTTTAGTTTTCCAATTTTTAGCATCTCTTGTAAGTTTCTTAACGTCTAATTTTAATTCTTTTGCTACATCCTTAATATAGGCCTCACCCTTTTCCATCAATTCAGCACGACCAGCGAAAAGTTTTTCATATAACTTATGCGCTAGTTCAGGCGATTGGTATCCTGCAGCAATAACATATTCTGAAGCTTTAACTGCTATTGGACTTGAAGCAAGCGGTGTATGTTTATACACAACATTAATTTTATCGCCATAAATTTTCATTAATTCACTTAAAGTAGCTGCAGCTTGAGCACAATATGGACAGGTAAAATCGGAAAATTCTATAATAGTAACCGGAGCATCTTTTGCACCCCATACAGGTCTGTCTGTAATATTAATTTTTTTTTCTTCCTTAAGGTCATTTCTCCATTCTGCTTCCATACTGCGTTTTCTTTTTATCACAGAACCAGCCTGTGCAATATCCAAAATTGCTTCACTGTTAGCCCGCAGTACATTCATTATTAGGTCTGGTCGTTCTTTCAAAATTCTTTGAAGTTGATTTATAAATTCAGCATCACTTGTTGCTTTTGCAAGAGATGGTGAAAGAGAAAGAGTCGCGCACAGTGCAATTTTTCCTAAAATAGAAAAATATTTTTTATTCATTTTAAACTCCTGTTAGTAAAAATTTAATTTATATGTAATCATATCTTTTTATCTTTATTCTGTAAAGATGCATTTTTTCTGATTTCCTCTTATTAATTGTTTTTATTGTTACTATTTAAATATTCGTTTTATTCCTCTTACACTATTGACCTTATGACTTAATTTTTATAAAAATAGGATATACAGAGTTATTGTTTCATGTGAAACATTTTTTAAAGGAGATAAACGTGGCCAGAATTATTGCAATTGCAAATCAAAAAGGCGGTGTAGGTAAAACAACAACCGCTATTAATTTAGCTTCTTCACTTGCGGTTATGGAAAAAAAAGTATTACTCATAGATTGTGATCCACAAGCTAATACATCAAGCGGAGTTGGTGTTTTACCTGCTGATATCAAGGGCACAGTTTATAGCGCTATTTACAACCCAGAAAACGCACTTGATTTTGTAATCCCTACTTCCTCTGAATATTTACACATATTACCCGCAACAACTGACCTTGTTGCTATTGAACTTGAACTAGTAGATAAGGTTGGCAGGGAATACTATTTAAAAGAATGCCTTGATGTTTTACAAACTAATTTTGAATACATTGTGCTTGATTGCCCCCCTTCTCTTGGTATTATAACGCTTAATGCGCTATGCGCTGCTAAAGAAGTTTTAATACCCTTGCAATGCGAATTTTTTGCTTTGGAAGGTATAGTTAAACTTCTTCAAACTTACGAGCAAGTCAAGAAAAAACTTAATAAAGATCTCAACTTGCTCGGAGTAGTTTTAACAATGTATGACTCAAGAAATAATCTTGCGCGTGAAGTTAAAAATGAAGTTAGGCGTTGCTTTCCTGATCACTTATTTGAAACAGTTGTGCCTCGTAATGTTAGGTTATCAGAAGCTCCAAGTCATGGTAAATCTATAATTCATTACGCGATTAAATCTTCAGGTGCTAACGCTTATTTAAGCCTTGCAAAAGAAGTCGTTTTACGTCGTAATAAATTAGAAAATAAATCCGGCGAATAAAAATTAGTCTGATTGTTTTGGAGTGCATTCGATGACGGTTTTCCTATGAAAATGTTTTTTTCGTATTGTAGCACCACATCGACATTGAAATACTAGCAAGCCTCCAATATTTGCATTGGTCAAATGAAAGGGATGAGATTGATCATTTTCAAAATCATTTGTTGCAATACCACAACTTTCACAATTTAGGGATGCTTCATAAGGATATGTGAAGTCCCAATATGTTTTCAATTCTTGCAAGGCATCCAAAGGTTCTGGTTTCAAAAATGGATCATCTTCTGTGCTAAAATTTTTAGCTATTGTAAGTACATGTTTTTCAACTTTACTCCAAAGTTCTGCTGAAAGTTGAACCGATTCTATATTTCCGCCTTTCGTAACAAGATATAAAATGTGTTCTATTTTTTTTGAATTCATAACTAACCTTTTATAAATTAAATTAAATGAAGGATACAAAATGAGTAATACACCAAGAATGGGAAGAGGTCTCGACGCCCTCTGGAGCGTTGGGGAAAAAAACTCAGAGGACGAAAAAAACTACTCTACTAAAAGCCTTGATATAAATTTACTCTTGCCAAACCCTAACCAGCCTCGGCGCACTTTTAGCGACGAGAGTCTTAATGAACTTGCAACTTCCATAAGAGAACAAGGCATCATTCAACCTATTTTAGTACGACCTGCGAAAGAAAGCAAGAAATTTGAAATAATCGCCGGCGAGCGAAGATACAGAGCTGCCCTTATTGTAGAATTAACTGAAGTTCCAGTTTATGTAGTAGAAATGTCTGATGAAGATGTAATGGCTGCTGCTCTCATCGAAAATATTCAACGAGAAGATTTAAATCCTGTTGAAGAAGCACTAGCTATACGACGATTACGTGACGAATGTAATATAACTCAAGAACAGTTAGCAAAAAAACTAGGTAAAAGTCGCTCTGCAATTGCTAATACATTACGTTTGCTACAGCTCCCGGATAATATAAAAGATGCTTTAACTAAGGGAATACTACAAGCCGGCCACGCTAGAACTTTGCTAAGTTTTGATAAAGACAGCTCAGAACAGCAAAAACTTTTTTTGAATATACAAGAAAATGATTTAAGCGTTAGAGAAGCAGAAGCTGCTGTAAATTACTATAAAGAACACACAATTTTTCCTTTTGAAAATGTCGTAGAAAATATTGAAGAGTCAATTGAAGAATCAATTGAACAAGAACCAAACAGCAATAATGATACAATTGAGGAAGAAGATAATAGTCAAGAAAAGAAATCCTCTAGACGCAATAAAAGTGAATACATAAAAAATTTGCAATCAAAAATGAAAAATCATTTAAATATTAAAACAAGTATTAGCGGCTCTGAAGATCGTGGTAGAATTGTAATAACATATAGTAATGCTGATGAGCTTATGGCATTACTCTTAAGAATGGGGATAGAAGAAGGAGATGGTGGAAACACATCCGGAGATATGTTTCCCGTGAAACAGTAAAACTATCAGTTTTTCATATTTTTTATTTTTTTATTATAACAGAAAAGAACATACCTTCGAAAAATAAGTAATCTAGTGGCGTTTGCCAACTATATATACAATGCGCTGATTTTTCATTCTTCAATAATAATTCAATCTGTTTTTCATTTTCATGAGGGTTTAAGGTGCAAGTCATATATATTATGAATTGCCCTACCCTCAAAGATTTAAAAGTCCTTTGCAAAATTTCCTGCTGCAAATTAATAAGTGAAAGAACATCTTCATAGCTTCTAAAAATTCTTATTTCAGGTTTTTTAGCTAATGTGCCAAACCCGGAACAAGGTACATCAAGCAAAATAGTCGAATTATTTTTTTCTAAAAAATCAAATTTTATAAAAGAGCTTTCGGCTTGACTACAAACTAAAGCAGGTGTCGGGAGTCCTAAACGCAGTGTATTTTCCTTTAAAAGTAACAGCCTCTCAAAATTTATATCACTGGCTAAATGCACATTTATATCTTCTTCAAGTAATGCCGTTGTCTTTCCGCCCTGCCCTGCACACGCATCCCATAAAGGATAATTTTTTATTTCAGAAAAATTTTCTATGCAGTTATTAATAGCTTCTTGAGAACCTGAAGTTTGCCACGAAAATACACCTTCTATGTGAGCTTTTTTCATGGTGTAATTTTCGTTTATTTTAATTGGTATTGTGTTTTTAAAAACAAACCCTTTATCACCAACTTTATCTATACCATCCATTGCAGAAAAATCGTTATGAAAATTTTTAAAATAATTATGCTTCTTATTAAGGCGTATGCACATTTTGGGGCGTTCTAAAAATCTATTCAATAAACGATGTGTGTTTTCTAGGCCATAGGATTTATTTAAATATCCATACATCCACGGCAGCACAGAAAAATAATAGCAGTTTTTTTTGTAAAAATTAATGTCGCAAATTTTTCCGTCTAACTCTAAAATATTATGTAATGTTGCATTTGCAAGATTCGAAAGTTTATTTCCAAATTGAGATTTTACAAATTCAACCGCAAAATCAACTGTGGCATAGTTTGGTATTCTATTGAGAACAAGAATTTCATAAACTGCCATGCGCAAAGACATGACCAATGAATTTGGGAGTTTTCTGATATTTGGCAGAAATAATGTTAACAAATATTCGGCTCGAATGTAATAGCGCAAAGTACCATAAACAAGTTCTGTAGTAAGTCCTCTATCTCGTGCCGACAATGCGTTTTTGTTAAGAGCTACATCAAGGACTCTTTGAGCAAAATTATTTGGTGATACTTGCAACAATACATCAATAGCAATCAATCTTGCTTTATTTTTTTTCCGCAAACCTTGTAACAAAACATTATTCTTCATATATGCTTCTCACTAGTAGCTACAAAATTATGCAAAGAAATTTTCAAAAGTTCTATGTCAACAAGTGTATCTATGCAAGGTCCAAACGGTCTTTGATTAATCAATCCATAAACTAGTAAAGGATATGTGTCTTGAATGCCACTTGTTAAATCTCTTTCACAAGCAACTGCTAAAATTAGTTTTGGCTTTCTTTCCACAACAATTTTTCGTGCAATGGTTCCGCCTGTTGCTATAACAACACTAAAGCCCCACAAATCACGTAACGTTAAAATTGTACCTATGGGACATTTTCCACATCGATTGCAAAGGTCAACATTTAACGAAAGTCTGTACGGGCATTGAGAATTTTGAATACAGTGAGGCAATAATAATAAAACTTTTTCGGCAGCAATTTTTTTTCCTATGCGAGAAAGTTTTCCTATAACAATTTCATTATTCACTTTTACAAATGAAAGCCGTATTTTTTCACGTGAAACACCGAAAGCTCGTCCTACTAAATACATCAACGGAAACATAAGTTTCACTGTTATTGCGTGGATTTTATTTAAGCCGTAAATCATTTTTCCCGTATAAACATGATAAATAATCGAAAGGCAAACCCAGAGAACAACTAATATGAGAGAACACGAAAAAAAAGCAAGAACCCAAGGCAAAAAAGCATGGATACCTGAAAATCCTATATAAGGAATCAACCATGCAAGCAAAATAAATGCACACAGTATTACGCAAGAGCCGCACATTAGAGAAATAAAAAGCCACTTCCCTACCCCACCATACATGGCTTTAGGTAATGAAAGTGGATTTTTTTTCCAAAATAACATAATTAACCTTCAATTTCGGATAATGATAATACTCGATCTAAGGGCGAAAGAGAATTCTTTCCATTAGAAAAAGAAAATGATGGTACAATACCATCTTCAAAATAGCCGTTTACAAAATCTTTAATATTCATTTGACGCTTACCAACTGGTCTAATGGCGTCTAAAATATACCAGCGGTCTAGGGTAGCTATTGCAAAAGTACCATCCCGAAGACTCCAAAATTCACCCGTTTTAGGTTTAACGGCTTCATTTGCAATGCAATCAAAGTCACAAATTTCTGAGCCTATGCGCCCTACTCCAAGCGTACACGCAGCTGCTTGCAATTTACTGTTAGTAAAATAAACTTTTGGTGATGGCCAAGGAATGACAGCACGAATTTGCGCATGAACTTCCTTAGCAGTTTTTGACCAGTCTATTATGCCTTCATTTTTTTGAAGTTTAGCAGCATAACAACTTTGAATATTATCTTGAGGTAAGGTTTGAAGCTTTTCCCCTAAATAAAAAGAATGCAATACGCACAAAAGTTCGTCTGCTCCTAATACTGCCAATTCTTCTAAAAGTTTTTCACTTGTCAAGGTTAAATTTTGTAGCTCATACTCTTTTAATGAATATATAGGACCGGTATCAAGACCGCGTTCCATTTTCATAATAGAAACACCGCTTACTTCATCCATATTCATAATAGCCCGCTGCACAGGAGCGGCTCCACGGTATTTTGGTAAAAGTGAAGCATGGATATTTATAGGAGCAATTTTAGGAATATCTAAAATTTCTTGAGGCAAAATAATTCCATAAGCTGCAACAACCAATACATCAGGCTGCAAATTTTTTAAAGTTTCTACATCTTCTGGTTTATTAAAATTAAAAGGCTGAAGAACAGAAAATCCATGTTCTTCAGCATAAATTTTAACAGCGGACGGAGTAAGCTTTTTACCCCGCCCTGCCGGTCTATCTGGTTGAGTATATACAGCTACAATTTCGCAAAAACTTGAAACATGTATTTTCTGCAATATACTTAGGGCAAAATTTGGCGTGCCCATAAAAACAATGCGTAATTTTTTCAAAAGTTATTATTTCCCATCGCGTTTAAGATTTTTTTTTACTTTAGATTCAAAAAGTGATCGTCTTAGTCTGCTTAAATGATCAATAAAAAGCTTTCCCTCTAAATGATCATATTCGTGCTGGATAACAATTGCCGGAAAATCATTCCAAATTTCATCAATTTTTGACCCGTCAAGTTGCATATACTGCACACGCACACTTTCATATCTCTTAACATCGGCTCGAAAATCATACGGAACTGACAGACAACCTTCCCTCTCACTCACAATAACTGATCCTAAAAATTCAAGTTCTGGGTTTATAAGTATCTTAAAATCATTTTCGTCTTTTTCTTGACTTGCATCCATAACTATAAGACGTAAACTATGTCCTACTTGTGGCGCAGCAAGACCTACGCCACGAGATGCATACATCGTTTCTTTCATATCAGCAATTAATGAATGAATTTTATCATCAATTGTTGAAATAGGCACACTTATCTCCGTCAAAAGTGGGTCAGGATAAGTAAGCAAAGGTAATACTGCCATAATGCACCATTATTGAGAATTTTCAGCTGTTGTTGGTTTTTCGCGTAATCGTATACCTAATTCCCGTAATTGCTTTGAAGAAACAGGGCTAGGTGCTTCAGTTAAAAGGCAAGTGGCTTTTTGTGTTTTAGGGAATGCAATAACATCTCTAATACTTGGTGCTTCGCATAATAACATTATTAAACGATCAAGCCCGAAAGCTATTCCGCCATGAGGCGGTGCACCGTGCTCCAAAGCATTTATCAAGAAACCAAATTGTGCTTCTGCTTCTTCTTCAGAAAAACCAAGAGCCTTGAACATATCTTTTTGAACTTCACCGGCATGAATACGAATGGACCCACCCCCTACTTCACTACCATTAAGAACCATATCATAAGCACGAGCACGAGCTTTTAGCGGTTCATCGCGCATAACATCCATATGCCCAACCGCCGGAGATGTAAACGGATGGTGTAAGGCTACAAAACGGTTTTCATCGCTGTCATATTCATACAAAGGAAATTGCGTTACCCATAGGAAATTAAATGTATTTTCAGGAATTAACTTTAGATAATTACCAAGATGCACGCGCAAATTGCCAAGCGCAGCATTTACCATTGAGCTTTCACCGGCTTGGAAGAAAGCAATATCTCCCACTTGTAAATCTAATGTTGTCTTAATGGCTTCTTTTTCTGCATCAGACAAAAATTTAGCAATGGGTGATTGCCATTCATTTTCACGAACCTTGATCCAAGCTAAACCTTGCGCACCATAAATTTTTACAAATTCGGTAAATTCATCAATTTCTTTGCGTGTAAGCTTTTCACCGCCAGGAACTTTCATTGCTTTCACAAGTTCTGCCGATGAAAATAATTTAAAGCCCGAACCTTTAACTTTTTCAGTAATATCAAATAATTCTAAGCCAAAACGAGTATCTGGTTTATCAACTCCATATCTACTCATGGCATCGTCATATTCCATACGTTTAAAGGGTAATGGAATTGAAATGTTTTTAACTTTTTTGAAAATATGTTGCATTAAATTTTCAGCTAATTGCATTATTTGTTCTTCGTCAACAAAGCTCATTTCAATATCAATTTGTGTAAATTCAGGCTGACGGTCTGCTCTAAGATCTTCATCACGAAAGCAGCGAACAATTTGAAAATAACGATCCATACCGGAAATCATTAATAACTGCTTGAAAATCTGTGGCGATTGAGGCAAAGCGAAAAACTGGCCTTCTTGCACCCTACTCGGCACCAAGAAATCACGAGCTCCTTCAGGCGTTGAACGTGTGAGTATCGGCGTTTCAATTTCAAGAAAATCATTGTCATCAAGAAAAGAGCGTACAGCCTGCGTTACCTTATGGCGTAACTGAAAATTAGCGGCCATTTTTGGACGACGTAAATCTAAATAACGCCATTGCAAACGAAGATTTTCACCGGCTTCACAGCGGTCTTCAATGGGAAATGCCGGTGTTTTGGATGTATTCAAAAGCTTCCATTCATGCACTACAACTTCTATTTCACCAGTTATCATTTGTGCATTTGCCATACCATCAGGACGTGCTCTCACCATACCTTTAATGGCAAATACATATTCAGAACGTAAAATATGTGCATTTGCATGAGCTTCGGGTGCTATTTCAGGGCTAAAAACAATTTGTGTTAATCCGTGTCTATCACGCATATCAACAAAAATTAGTCCACCGTGATCTCTACGATACTGCGCCCAGCCCATCAAACAAACCATTTCACCATCGTTTGCTATGGTTAAAGATGCACAATTATGGCTACGTTTCCAATCATCAAGAGATTGAATATATTGTTGATGCTCAGCTTGAACATTTAAATTTTGCTCAAAATTTTCTGTACTCATCGAATAAAGTTCCTTTCATTATTTACTTGAAATAGCATTTGTCATGTATGACACTAATTGTTCTGTTAAAATAGTCTCTTGGGTACTATCGTCCATATTTTTCAAAGTTATACTATTGTTCTTAAACTCTTCTTCACCAATTATAAGAGTATAATAACAATTTAATTTACCAGCCTGTCTAATTTGACTTTTAAAAGATCCTCCTTGAGCCATATCGCCGACAAAACCTGCTTTTCGCAATTTTAGTGCGCATTCAAAAGCATTTTCTTGTGCCCATTGACCCATGGAAATAATATAAAAATCCGGTCTATTTTGTTCCATTTCCGGCATAAGCATGGCTAATCTTTCCATACCACAAGCAAAACCAATACCGGGCGCATCTGGCCCGCCTAACTGCTTAACAAGCCCGTCATAACGCCCTCCACCGGCAATGGAAGATTGTGAACCAATTTGATTTGAAACTACTTCAAAAGTAGTACGGCAATAATAATCAAGACCTCGAACTAAACGAGGATTTTTTACATAAGAAATACCTGCGATATCTAAAAGATGTAATACCGTTGTGTGATGACCAGCGCAAGGCACACATGTAAAATCGTCAATCCTTGGTGCATTTATAGTGTGTTCCTGACATAAAGGAAGTTTACAATCAAGAACACGAAGTGGGTTTGTTTCGATACGTCGCCTGCAATTATCACAAAAAACAGAATCATCTAATGACAATAAATATTCAGTTAGTACATTGCGATATTGCGGTCTGCAATCTGGGCAACCTAAAGTATTAATTTGTAATTCTGTATCTTTTATTTCTATTTTATCAAGAAACAACAACAGCATTGCGATTATTTCTGCATCTACATGCGGAGAATCAGAACCTAAACATTCACAATTTATTTGGTGAAATTGACGCATGCGCCCTTTTTGGGGACGTTCATATCTAAACATTGGGCCATAGGTAAAAAGTTTGCTCACATTCTCTTTTGCATGCACAGAAGCTTGAATATAAGCACGCATAACACCGGCAGTAGCTTCAGGGCGCAAGGTTATGGAGCGTTCTTTTCTGTCAAAAAAAGTATACATTTCTTTTTGCACAACATCAGTTTCAGTACCTATGGAACGTGCAAAAAGCTCGGTAAATTCCATGATAGGTGTGCGTAATTCATTATATCCAAAAAGACTGAAAACATTTCTTGCCTCTTCTTCAATACGCGAAAAAAGTAAACTTTGAGGGGAAAAAAGGTCAGCAAAACCTTTAATACTTTTTAAACTCATAAATACATCCTTATAAAATTATCTAGAAGCACAACTATCGTTAAGAGTTAAACAACCAAGTTCAGCATCAGTACATCGAACAGGATATTTTCCCGTGAAACATGCAGTGCAATAATGGTTTTCATGATTTACAGAACGCAACAAACCTTCTAAACTTAAATAGTGAATAGAATCAACATTAAGTAATTTTTGAATTTCGCTTAAACTATGCGTTGCTGCAACAAGCTGACCTTTTGACGCAAAATCAATACCATAATAACAAGGAAATTTAACAGGCGGACATGAAATTCTTATATGCACTTCACTTGCGCCAAGCTCACGCAATTTTTTTACGCGAGTCGTCATTGTTGTTCCTCTGACTATGGAATCATCAACAATACAAATGCGTTTACCATCAATCATTTCACGAACAGGATTGATTTTAATACGCACTGAAAAATTTCTCATGTTTTGAGTTGGTTGAATAAACGTACGACCAACATAGTGATTACGAATCATAGCATGTTCGTATGGTAATTCAGCACATTGTGCAAATCCAACCGCCGAATAAACACCGGAGTCAGGAAAAGGCATAACAAAATCCACATCCGGAGTAGATTCGTGAGCCAGTTGCCAACCCATACGTTTGCGAGCAAGATATACATTTTCGTCAAAAATATTAGAATCCGGCCTTGCAAAGTAAACCAACTCAAAAATACATTGTTTTGGGAATTTTGGTTTTACTAGAGATTTACTGAAAATTGTTTTACTTCTAACTGTATTACCTTCAACAATTACCATTTCGCCCGGCTCTACTGATCTAATAAATTTTGCTTCTAAAAGATCAAAAGCACACGTTTCTGACGCAAAAACAATACTATCATCTAAACTTGCCATACTTAATGGATGAAATCCATTTGGATCTCTAACCGCAATTAATGTACCGTTTACTTGAATTAAAAGACAATAGGCACCTTGAATTTTAGAACAAACATACTTTATGGCATCTTCCAAAGAATTTTTCCGCAATGCACGAACCAATAAATGCACAATAACTTCAGAATCGTTAGTTGCATGAAAAATTATGCCTCTTTTTTCCAATTTTGAACGTAATTGATGCGCATTAACAAGATTCCCATTATGTGCAAGGCTTATATTCATTCCTTGAAAATTTACAACAAAGGGTTGCGCATTGCGTAATTGCGAAACACCTGCTGTACCGTAGCGAACATGGCCAATGGCGGATCTACCTTTAAGCTTTTCAAAATCATTTTCACAAAATACATCAGGAACAAGTCCCATACCTTTATGCTCGTGAATTTTTATGCCATCATAAGTTGCAATTCCAGCACTTTCTTGACCTCTATGCTGTTGTGCATACAAACCAAAGTATGATAAGCGAGCTGCCTCTGCATGATTTGAAATACCTATAAGACCACAATAATGACGAATCATAATTATTCCTCAAATGTTATATTACTTTATTTTTAATTTTTTCTTTAACGCTGTTATTCTAAGTAATACTACTTCTTTATTTCCATAATTTTCTTCTGCTTGCATAAAATATTTTAATGCATCTTTGTATTTTTTTTCTTGCTCTAAAATATCTGCATATAAAAATGCAGCTTGAGATTTTGAATATTCATCTAAATCTATTTCTAATAAAGTTTCCAAAAGGTCAGCAGATTCTTCAAGTTGATCTTGTCCGGCTTTTAAATCAGCTAAATTATAAATACAATATGCTTTATATTTTTCAGCTATGGGTAAAACTGTACAATCAGTTAAAGCAATTTCCACTTCTTCAAACATACCAAGTCTAAAATAATGTCTTATAAGTTGTTTATATGCTAATAAAAATTCTTCTGGTGACAAATTATCTAAAGCAGCATATTTTTCCCAAGTAACAATAACACCTTCAAAATCGGACATTCTTTCTTGAGTATATGCTATCTGCGATAAAATAAATTTTCGTTTATGTTCATCGTTTGAAAAATCACTTAACATATCATTAAGATATGTCATTAAAATTTCATCACTCATATTAACATGCTGACTTAGGCGTAATAACATAAGCCATGCTTGCCAGCTCTTTTCTGCATTTACTTCCTTTCGTAAATATTGCGTCAAAAGTCTTTCAGCGCTTATCCAAGCGTCAGAATAAAAAGCCTTTTCACATTTACTAAATTCATTTTCTTTTTCAATACCATCAAATAAAAATATTGAAATAAGAGAAATAAAAAGGAAAATAAATACTCTAATAATTATCACTATTCACCTTCTGTATCATCTATATCTTCAGCCCCCTCACTTTCAACACTACCATCGCCCAATTCACTTGAATTATTGTCGTCAGTAATTGATACTTCATTATTTTCTGAAACTTCTGCTAAATCCAAACTATTTTCCAACTGTTCAGAATTTTCAGAAATATCAATAATATCGTCTTCCTCACGTTTTGTGCCGCCTTCATCTACACGGTCAAAACCAACAACAGTAGCTCCTACATCTAAACGCACAAGCATGACACCCATGGTCGCTCTACCCTTAGAACGTACATCATCAACACCAATACGCACAATTTTATTAGCGGAAGTTAACAACACAAGACCATCATCATCACGAACAGGCATAGCACCTACTACGTTTCCGGTTTTAGATGTTACCTTGAAATTAATAATCCCCTTTCCACCTCTTGATTGCAGACGATAAAGATCTACGCGTGTTCTTTTTCCATAACCATTACTGGAAATTGACATAATTTCCGTAGTTTGGTCATCATTTTTCAAAATAACACATGCTACAACCGAATCATCACGACGTAAGGCTACGCCCTTAACTCCGGTAGCCGAGCGCCCCATTGATCGAATATCATGGCACGCAAAACGTATTGAAAATCCTTTAGAAGTAGCCAAAGCTATATGACTATCTTCACGAACAGGCCTTACAACAACAAGTTCGTCATCGTCCTTAAGTCCCACAGCAATAAGCCCTGTTTTACGGCACTTTGCATAGAGAGAAGCTGAAGATCTTTTCACCATTCCACGCTTAGTAACAAAGAGGAAATGTTTATTTTCCGAAAACTCTCTTACGGCTAAAACTGTGGTAACCCATTCATTTTCATCCATTGGCAAAAGATTAGCAATATGCATACCTTTTGCAGTCCTGCTGCCTTCCGGTACTTGATGTACCTTAAGTTGATGCATGCGTCCTTTATTTGTAAACAAGAGTAAAAATTGATGATTTGTTGTTGTTAAAAATTCTTGAACATAATCATCATCAGAAGTATGCAAAGCAGCAATTCCCTTTCCGCCACGCTTTTGTTGTTGATAATTATCAAGCGTTGTACGCTTCATATAACCACGGCGAGAAAGAGTAAAGACAACTTCTTCATCAGGAATAAGATCTTCAATATCTATCCCTACTAGTTCTTCCACTAAAACTTCAGTACGTCTTTTTGTAGAAAAAGTGTCTTTAATGTAAGTAATTTCTTCTTTTATAACACCACGCAAAATTTCTACATTATTTAAAATTGATTGAAAATATTCAATTTTTTGTAAAATTTCTTTATATTCGGCAAGAAGCTCTTCACGCTGTAAACCTGTTAAGCGTTGTAAGCGCATTTCAAGTATTGCTTTAGCTTGAATCTCTGAAAGCTCAAAGCGTTGTATCAAAGAGTTTCGTGCTTGCTCAGGTGTTTCGGATGCTCTGATAAGTGCTACAATTTCATCAATATTATCAAGAGCTATTCGTAATCCTTCTAAAATATGCGCCCTTGCTTCTGCTTTCTTAAGATCAAAACGTGTTCTTTTGATTATCATGTCACGGCGATGTTCAAGAAAACAACGTAATGCTGACTTTAAATTAAGCAGTTGAGGTCTATTGTCTACAACTGCCAGCATATTTATTCCAAAGGAAGTTTCTAAAGGTGTAAATTTATATAAAGAATTAATTACAATTTCAGGAATGGTTCCCCTCTTCAATTCAACAACTATACGAATACCCTTTCGGTCAGATTCATCACGCAAGTCAGAGATACCGTCAATTTTGCGTTCATGTACAAGAGCAGCTATTTTTTCAACTAAACTTGATTTGTTCAATCCATAAGGTATTTCTTTTATAATAATAGACTGAAAACCTTTTTTTCTTTCCTCTATCTCCACTTTACCACGAATTTTTACTGTACCACGTCCGGTATGATAGGCATCATAAAGCCCCTGCCCTGCATACACATATCCATAGGTTGGAAAATCAGGTCCTTGTACAAATTGTGTTAAATCAGTAATTTTACAATCAGGATTTTCTAAAAGATGTAAAAGTGCATCCGATAACTCACCTAAATTATGCGGAGGAATATTAGTTGCCATACCAACAGCAATACCTTGAGAGCCATTCAAAAGTAGATTTGGTACTTTGGTTGGCAGAACTGAAGGTTCTTGTAGTGTATTGTCATAATTTGGACGAAATTCAACAGTTTCTTTATCTAAATCTGCTAAAAATTCTCCGGCTAAACGTGACATACGAGCTTCGGTATAACGCATGGCAGCTGCAGCATCACCATCGATGGAACCAAAGTTACCTTGTCCATCAATAAGTGGGTCACGCATGGAAAACTCTTGAGCCAAGCGCACAAGAGCATCATAAACTGCTGAGTCACCATGAGGATGATATTTACCAATAACATCACCGACTATACGAGCAGATTTTTTATGCGGCCTATTATGACTATTAGATAATTCATATTGCGCAAACATTATGCGCCTGTGTACCGGTTTTAAACCATCTCTTGCATCAGGTATGGCACGTCCTATAATAACAGAAAGAGAATACTCTAAATAGGATTTTTTTAATTCTTTTTCTATACTTATTTGCTCTTGGTCTGACATATAGCCCCTCTTCAATTATTATAGGTATATTGTAATAATAGTTAAAATTACAATCATTTCGCAATGCTATTATAGCAAGGAAATTTTAAGTTATTGTTATATATCTAAATCTTGCACTAAAAGCGCATTGCGTTCTATAAATTCTCTTCTAGGTTCTACTCGGTCACCCATAAGCTTTTCAAAAGTATCTGAAGCTTCACCGGCATCGTCAACTGTTACTTGTAAAAGAATTCTATTTTCAGGATTCATGGTGGTTACCCATAACTGCTCTGGATTCATTTCACCAAGACCTTTATAGCGTTGAATATTTATCCCGCGCCTTGCTGCATCAAGCGTTGCCTGAAAAAGAGTAAAAATATTAGTATAATGAGTTTGTGTACCTTTAACTTCCAAGGTAAAACTATGTATTCCATAATTATTGCGTATAATATTTAATAAATTCCAAGACTGCTTGAAAAGACGGGAAGCGAAAAATTCAACAGGTCTACGCACTCTATGTTGATTACTGTCTTCAAAGGTTACAAAAATCCGTTCTTCACCTTCAAACTGTAATTCCTTATCAAAACTTATATTATACCCTTTATCCCTGAACCATTCTAAAATATTTTCGTCAATATTATCATTCAATTCTTCGGGAGTAAGGATTTTTTCATATTCTAAAAGTGTCATAAAGAGTTCGCGTCCAATACCGCTATTTTCCGCATCTTTAACTTTTATTTGTAAATTATCAATATCTTTCATGAAAACTATTAATTCTTTACCCGTGAAATTCCTTTCATCAAAGCTTAAAATCTTGGCATCCTCAGAAATTCTCTTCATCAAAAATTCATTAAGTTCTTTATCGTCCTTAATAAATTTTTCAAATTGAGAATTATGTGCTCGATAAAGAGGTGGTTGAGCTATATATAAATAGCCATTATCAATGAGCTCTTGGTATTGTCTAAAGAAGAAAGTCAAAAGCAAAGTTCTGATGTGGGCTCCGTCAACATCAGCGTCAGTCATTATAACAATTTTATGATAACGGAGTTTTGTTAAATCAATATCATCCTTACCTATTCCGACTCCCATAGCTGTAATTAAAGCTTTTACTTCTTTATTGGCCAACATTTTATCAAAACGAGTTCTTTCAGTATTAAGAATTTTTCCTCGTAATGGTAAAATAGCTTGATTATTGGGATTTCTACCTTGTTTTGCTGAACCGCCTGCAGAATCACCCTCCACAATAAAAATTTCGGAAATAGCCGGATCTTTGCTTTGGCAATCGGCTAATTTCCCCGGCAATGAGTTATCGGATAAAACCCCTTTTCTTCTGACAAGTTCGCGAGCTCTTCTTGCGGCATCTCTTGCTCTGGAAGCATCAACAGCTTTATCAACTATCAAACGAACTTCTTTAGGATTTTCTTCAAAATACTGCATTAATTTATCAAAAACTAAAGTAGAAACAATGCCGGCAACTTCACTATTACCAAGCTTTGTCTTGGTTTGGCCTTCAAATTGAGGATTAGGAAGTTTTACGCTAATTACAGCGGTTAGCCCTTCACGAACATCATCGCCGGAAAGAGTACTACCCTTTAATTTTTTAGATAAATCTGCTTGGTTTTTAATGTAAGAATTAATAGCACGAGTGAGAGCTGTTCTAAAGCCCATTAAGTGAGTACCACCTTCTTTGGTGCGTATATTATTAGCAAAAGTAAAAACATTTTCTTTATAAGATGCATTATACTGAATGGCAAATTCCACACTTATTTTATCATTAATTCCTTCTGTATCAATAACAGGATGTATCCCATTTTCACCGGAATTCAGATCGGAAACAAACTGCCTTATACCGCCTTCGGCATAAAAATTATGCTTTTCGTCAGTTCTTTCATCAATGCATTCAATTTCCAAACCTTTATTAAGGTATGCTAATTCTTCAAACCTTTTACGCAATATTTCATATGAAAATTCAGACACTTCAAAAATTGTTTCGTCAGGTTTAAACCTAATTATTGTGCCTTGCTGTGATGTTTCTCCTTCATTGGTCAATTCATCCTGCGGTATACCAAAAGCATAATTTTGTTTATACCTAAATCCTTCACGGCATACAGTAACAGTTAAACTTTCAGATAAAGCATTAACACAAGAAACACCAACGCCGTGTAAACCGCCCGATGTTTGGTATGATTCATTGTCAAACTTACCGCCTGCGTGCAATACAGTCAAAACAACTTGTACAGCCGGAATTCCTTCTTCGGCATGAATCCCAACCGGAATACCGCGGCCGTTATCACGCACAGTAACGCTATTATCTGCGTGTAAAATAACTTGTATACGATTACAAAAACCGGCCATAGCTTCATCAACAGAGTTATCAACAACTTCGTAGACAAGATGGTGTAATCCTCTCGAATCAACTGATCCGATGTACATGGAAGGTCTTTCACGGACAGCATCTAAACCTTTAAGAACTTTAATTGAATTAGGATCATATGAAGGTTTTTTATCAACATTTTCAGCAGTCATAATTATACATTATCCTCTTCACTGTAATAATTTGGAGTATTTACTTTCATAGGCATTAAAATAATAAGATAATTTAAATCTTCTTTACCTTGAATAGAACAAGGACCTTCATCATTTGTTAAACGGAACGAAAGCGTTGCTGACTGAAAATGCCCTAAAATATCAACAAGTTCTTTAGTTGGAAACGCTATTTTATTTATATTCCCCACATATTGGACAAATAAATTTTCTACAGCAGAGCCTGTTTCTTGACCCTGCACAGAAAGTATAGCTTCATCTTTACTGAGTTCGAAATTAGTAAAGGAAATATTTTTAGTATTGAAAATATTCAATCTACCTAAGGCTTCTATACTTTCCTTGCGATCTATTTTCAAAGAATTTGAACTATCCATAACATTATTCAAAAAGGAAGAATAATCGGGATATTCATATACAACACGCGGGAATGATAGAGTTTCACCATTTAAAGTGCGTAGATAAAAACGTTTATCTGTTATGTTAAATTCAATTTCGTCTGAACTAAGCCATTTTTTTAACTCGCTTATATATTTCTTTTGGATAAGCAACCCTTCTTTGGGCAATATATTAAAAAGATCTTCGTTAGAAAAAGAAAATAAGGCAAATTGATGACCATTTAAACTACATACATCTATTTGAAATTCTTGAGTACTATCTTCCTTAACCGGTTTCATGTTCATACAAGACAAAGCGTCTGTTGACTCATCATCACTTATACAAAACGAAACTTTATCCAAGACATCCATAAAAAAATCTCCCGACCACATAATGGAGTTATCCATCGGAAAAGCCGAAAAATCCTGAAACCAAGTTGAATCATTGGTGGGGAGCTTATATTTTTTCCTGCCTTGCTCAATGTTAAGAATTGAATTTTTTTCATCTAAAGTAAAAGTTATTTTGCCATTAGGAAGGTGGCGCATTAAATCAACAAAAAAACGTCCTTGTACCCCTACCAATCCCTCAGTTTCTACTTGCGCTGAGTATGTTCCTTGAAATTCGATACTTACATCTGTTGCATAAAAAGTAACATTCGAATCATGAGCTTTTATCCATATTGAACGTAAATAAGCTGCTCCGGTTTTCTGGGGAAGAATGTTTGTTGCTTTTTGCAGTCCTTCGATGACTTTTTCTTTTTCAATAATTAATTTCATAATAATCCTGTAGAAGTAAGTAGGGGGTTTATAATTGTTACTAACCTAATTATCTCGTTAAAATAATAAAATTTTTTTTCTACTTGTGTACAGTCAAAACATAAACATTATGGTATTTAGTTGCACAAAAAATAGAATTTTAAAGTGCAAGGCATTTAATGCGTAAATCTGACATCATAATTTGCATATTTTTGTTCGTATCTGTTTTTTTCTTAATTTTTTTAATAGCATGAATAACGGTGCTGTGATGTTTACCTCCAAAAATTTTTCCTATTGACGGATATGATAACCCAAGAAGTTCGCGACATAAATACATGGTCACATAGCGAGCGTGTACTATGTCAGGGTTCTTTTTTGTACTTAAAATATTTTCTTCGGTCATTTCAAAATAATCTGCTATGAAAGTGATGATGGCATTAGGTGTTAAATTTTTAATTTCATCATTTTCTGAATTAAGAATATTTTCAATATCTTCTCGTTTAACTAGAGTATTTGATAATTTTGAAAAAACACTAATTTTCAATAAAACACTATGCAAAATACATACCGTCATACATTTTTGTGCAAGAAGTAAAATATTTTCTTTTTTTAAATGCAAACTAAGTTTATGACATTGAACTGTTGCATAGCGCATTCTTACATCAATATCCGATTCTTTCAAATGCATAAGTAAAGTTGAATTAACTGAATGTCTTAAATTATCAATCCAAGCTAAGTTATTTTTGTAGTTATGTGTATAAGCCCCGATAACTTGTTTTTTTCTAAAATTGCACAATTTGATAAATTCATAGAAAAAACTTTGATATTCTTTGATAAATTCATCTTGTATGTTGTCTATGATAAAAATGGAAAATTTATTGACAACAGATTGTACATCGTTTGAGAAAAGTTTTATTAAAGTTTCTATATCACCATAAAAAATAAGATTTTCATGGAAATGATGCTGAGTGATATAGGATTTTATGCATTGCAAAAAAGTTGTTTTACCTGTACAGGTTTTACCGTAAAATATTAGAGGATTATATTTACTTTCAAAAGGATTTTTTGCAATTTCACACGCAACCTTGAAAGGAAACTCATTTTTATTATTGTGGATAAATGTTTCAAAAAAATCCTGTAGTTTATTAGCTAAAAATATATTGGAAGGAATATTTTCTGTATTTTTTTTTTCTTTTAGTGGTTTTAAATAGTTGATTGTTGGTATATTCTTCGAATTTTGTTCGCAAACCTTATAAATGCTTTTAGTAAAATATTCTTCGCATTCTTCAGAAAACCAGCGGGAAAAAAATATATGTGGAAAACCTACAGTTATTAAAGATAAACTTTCATCATATTCAATATTTAATGAATAAAACCAACCCTCAATGTTTGGAAAATAACCCCTTAATTCTTCAAGCAGGTTTTGTGTGAAAAAAAATTCTTTATCCATAACAATAATTTACTCATGCTAGCAATTAAAATTAAAATTTATCAAAAAAGAATAAGTTTAACAAGTTAAATTTTTGCAAAAAAAACTATTTAAAGCACATTTATTTACACGGTAGCAGGTGATATAAAAGATATGCTTTGTATTTGTATTTATTTAATAAATTATTTAAAAATGTAAAATTGTATAGTTATAAAAAAAATATTATTGGGATTTTTTTCTTGATTTATTATTTAAAAAAAGATAATGAATTCTATTGTCAATCAACAGTAGAAAGTTGTAATATCAAGTACTCTAGTAATATGCTGTTAAAACAGGAGTAAAAAAAATATGCTTGAAGAAATAATTGTATCTTATACAGAAGGGCGTGTTCGTTTACGTCATGTTTTACTTAAAAATCCTGTTCTCGGTGCAGAAATTATTTCTATGCTCAATTCTTTTCCGGGAATCGAAAATATTCAACATAAATCACTTACAGGTTCTTTGCTTATTAATTATGATCCCGAAATATTGAACGAAGAAGCAATTACAGCTCTTTTGGCGCAAGGTGAAGAATGGCTTAAAGAAAATACTCCGGTCAAAGAAAGTGTAAGTCTTGATAAAAATGCACAAAAACAATCTTTTCCCACAGAAAAACCAAAAAAAATTCTTACAAAAGATCAAAAACGCAAAATTTTTTACGGTGGTATGATTACTTCTTTTATGACTATGCTCGTTAGTGGTGGAGTAGGCAGTAAAAAAACACATTATGTAGCAGGGAGTATTTTTGCAGGGTTAACCCTGATGCATATGTGGAGGATGCGCAAGATAATTTAGAAGTATTTCAATATACAGAGATTATAATAAATAAAAAAAATAAAATTTTTCTGAATATATAAGTAGTTATAATATAATATTAATTCAAATCAAAAAAAAATTAACAAAGAATATATTATACTATTCTTTATGCTTATACACATAAATTTTTACAGTTAGTTAACTGTTGCTTTGTGCCATTAGTGTAGTTATATTATGAACTGAACATTAACTTGAGTTAGAATTTTGCATAATATGACAAATTGATGGTAGAATATGAATAAAGATAAAAAAAATCCTCATCTTGAAGAAAAAGAAACTTCTGAAGATTCACAAAATCAAGAAAAAGAAAAATCCAATAGCAGCATGGCAGATATCTTGCAAAATAAACAACATAAAGAATTGTTGTTTTATCTGTCAGTTGCTATATTTTTTCTGGAACTCATCATTGGCGGCATCGCTTTTTTTTACGGTATCATACATGCAGAACCGGGCGCAAATGGTGGGCCACCTCAATTCCAATTCCCGTGGCTTGCCTATGGTATAGCTGCCATCATGGGGCCGGCTGCTCTTCTTTTTA
>CAYJJP010000009.1:0-22964 GCA_964370525.1 uncultured Desulfovibrionaceae bacterium
TTCCATGCTTTCCTTGCCCTTGGTTATTTTCTTGGTGGTGTGAAGTAAGTCGATTTTATTTGACTTAAAAATTTTTATATTGCGAAAAAAGTACAGCTTAAGAAATTTTTAATATTTATGTTTTACGGTGTTTTTTACGTTTTATTGTCTTTTACAAACAAGAAGGATTATTATGCGACATATATGGAAAAAAACGTTAGTTGCGCCTTGTGTGGCTACTTGTGTGCTTTTGACAAGCTGTGCCCCCTTTGCTCCTGAGCAACGTCTGCCACAAAAAACTTTGCCGGCCGCCATGCCAAGCACCTACCCCTCAGCACCCACCAAGCCTGTGCCTTCCATAAAGGGCAACCCTAAAGGCTATGTGGCGCCTGCTGTACAACCCACAGGCGAAGTGGCAAGGGCAAAAAATCCTTGGTGGGAAAATTTTAATAGCATTGAATTAAATTCACTTATCAAAAAATCGTTGAGTAATAATTTTGACATTCTTACTGCTTTTGCACGTTTACGCCAAAGTGAAGCTGTCGCTCGCCGAACCGGAGCAAGTCTCTTTCCTTCGCTCAATTTTGATGGATCCGGCGGCACAAGACGCACTTCAACTCAAATGAAGGCCGGCGGCTTTCGCCAAGAGCTTTTGAGCGAAACCTATGATCTTGGGCTTGCGGCTTCCTACGAAATTGACTTATGGGGTCGAGTAAATTCCACGCAAGAGGCTGAAATTTTACGCACAAAGGCATCGGCACATGACGTACAAAGTGCAGCCATGACCGTGGCTGCCGAAGTGGCTGACACATGGGCTTCTTTGCTTGGTAACAGGCGAGAGCTTAGAGTTTTAAATGAACAGATTGCGGTCAATAAAGACCTCGTGGAATTGCAAACTGTGCGCTTCAACAATGGCCTTGGTACCAGCCTTGAAGTTCTGCAACAAAAAGAATTACTTGCTTCAGTGCAAGCCGAAATTCCTACCCTTGAACAAAATGCCGCTATTTTACGCAATCAATTAGCCATATTGCAGGGCACACTTCCGGGCGCCGGTATGGCTATTAATGAAAAAGCCAGATTGCCAAGGCTCACCGCCATGCCATCTCCCGGCTTACCCATTCAGCTTTTGGACGCTCGTCCGGACATTGCGGCGGCATGGGCAAGGCTTGCGGCAGCGGATTGGGATGTTTCGGCAGCCCATGCCAATCGTTATCCATCCTTAAATTTAAATGCCAACATAGCTTTTCAAGCAGCAGAAACTTCGTTGCTCTTCACCAATTGGGTGGCCGCTCTCATTGGTTCGCTGACCATGCCGCTTTTTGACGGCGGAGCTTTGGCTGCTGAGGAAGCAAGGGTTAAGGCACAAAGTGATATTGACATTCAAACTTATGCGAAATTGGTGGGCACAGCCATTCAAGAAGTTGACAATGCCCTTGCCACCGATAAAGGCGAACACGACAAGTTACGGCTTTTATTGAAGCAATATGAATTTGCCAATGCGGCTATGGTCGAGGCTCGCAACAGTTATCTTGAAGGTGTAAACTCTTTCTTGAACTATATTACGGAATTAAAAAATGTTCAAAGTCTTCAGCGTACCATAGCTCGCCAAAGGACGACGCTTGTGCGTGCTCGCATAGTTTTATATCGTAGGCTTGGTTCCTTAACATTCCCACAAGGCATTAGTATTCCGCAAAATGTTCAATAAATAAATTAAGGTATTTACTATGACAAAACAGAAAAATAATACAGCGTTCACGGTTTTAATGGTGCTTTTATTTTTGGGGATTGGTGCTGGTACGGCATTTTATTTTGTTAAAACATCGCCCAAGACTAAAAGAGTACGTCCGCCGGTGAGCAGCCCCTTGGTGACAGCGGTTCCCACCAAGCGAGCCGCAGCTTTACTGGAAGTGGAAGCCCTTGGAACTGTGCGTGCCGACCAAGAAACGGTGGTGCGTGTGCGTGTTTCCGGTCAAGTGGAAGAACTTGGCCCCAATTTCAATGTGGGCGGTTTGGTGCAAAAAGGGAATCTCTTATTGCGCCTTGATGACGATGATTATGTTAATGCTTTAGCCTCCATGGAAAGTATGCTTGCCAAGGCTGAGGCTGATTATAGCCTTGAAATGGGTCAGCAACGTGTGGCACGCACAGAAATTGCGCAGTTGAATCGTACTGCACGCGGCTCCATAAAAACGACACCCCTAGCTTTGCGCCAACCGCAATTGGCGCAGGCAAAGGCCACGTTACAAGCGGCTGAAGTGGATGTAAAACAAGCCAAACTCAATTTAGAACGCACAAAAGTTCTAGTTCCTTATAATGCTTTGGTCATTGCGCGTAATGTATCTCTCGGTAGTCAAGCATCGCCCTCCGATACAGCGGCGACCTTAGTCGGTACGGACACTTATCATATTGAAGCCGCCATTCCTCTTGATAAACTACAAGGGCTTGGCATGGATACCTTTAATAATACGCCGGTGAAAATCACCACGGCAACGGGAGCAGTGCGCCAAGGCCATGTGCGCCATAGCATTGCCAGCCTTGATGCCACCACTCGCATGGGGCGTGTGCTCATTGAAATTAAAGACCCACTAGCCCTAAACAGTGACGAAGCTCCCTTACTCTTGGGGGATCAGGTGCGTGTGGAATTGCAAGCCGGAACTTTGCCGGATGTTATTGAATTGCCACGCATAACTTTGCGTGGAAGCAATAATATTTGGGTAATAAAAAAAGGTGCCGATGGCAAAGAAAATCTTGAAATTCGTCCGGTGGAAGTTTTGTGGAAGGATACAGATTCTGTCTTTGTGGGTAAGGGTTTAGAGGCCGGAGAAGAAGTCATTACTTCACCGCTGGGTGCGCCTATTAATGGCATGCCTGTGCGTACTAGAGTTGAAAAAAAGCCTAATCAAGCTCAACCCGATAAGCCTGCAAATGCACCCAAAAAAACAGCGACTAAAGAAAATGCCGAAGGAGAAGGAAAATGAGTCATAACAACCCCCCTTCGGATGATACTAAAAAAACACCTGAATACATGAAGGGTTCCATTGGCTGGATGGCTAACAATCCTGTGGCAGCCAACTTGCTCATGGTTATTTTGATGATTGGCGGCATTTTGGTCGCATCGCAAGTGCGACGTGAAGTGTTTCCTTATTTTGAACTGACCATGGTTACTGTTTCGGTTACTGTGAGCGGAGCCACGCCTGAAGAAATGGAAAAATCCGTAGCTCAAGCCATTGAAGAAGCAGTGCAAGGTCTTGATGGTGTTGAAGAAACAACAGCGAATATAACGACAGGTACGGCTTCGGTAGTCATCGAAGGTGCCGACGATGTTGACGCCAACTTATTGTTGCAAGATGTGAAAGCAGCGGTGGATCGCATAACCACTTTTCCCGTGGAGGCAGAACGCCCCGTGGTGTCCTTGGCATCTTCACGTCGTGACGCCATTGAATTGGTGCTTGCCGGAGATGTGGACGACATATCTTTGCGTTATTGGGGCGAGCTTTTGAAGGAAGAGCTCATCAATGACCCGGCCATTACGCAAGTGGAACTTGAAGGCGTGCAGGACCATGAAGTTTGGGTGGAAGTTAAGCAAGATACCTTGCGCCGTTATGGGTTGACCATGGAAGATGTGGCCAAGGCCATTGGCAGTGGCGCCATTCAACAAGGCGGCGGCAGAGTCAATGCAGCCAGCGGTGATATTTTATTGCGCCTGAATGAAAGACGTGAGTATGCAGCGGATTTTGCCAATATAGCAGTGCGCACCAATGCCGACGGCAGTCGCCTTATGCTGGAAGATATAGCCACGGTGAGCGATACCTTTGATGATACAAGAAAGTGGAGCGAATATAACGGAAAAAATGCACTTTCGGTGGAAATATACAGCCTTGGTAATGAGGACCCTACGGAAGTGGCTGTGTCTGCTTTGCGTATCGCCGAAAAATATAATGCTATTATGCCCGGAAATTTGCAGGTCTATGAACAAAAAAATATGGCCGATGTTTATACGCAGCGTAAGGAACTGATGACGGAAAATGCGCTTATGGGCGTTGGCTTGGTCTTTTTATGTCTTTCCATATTTTTGCGCCCTTCGCTGGCCTTTTGGGTGAGTTTGGGCATTCCTGTTTCGGTTTTAGGTGCTTTTTGGTTTTTCACGCCCTTTGGCATCAGCCTCAATGTTATCTCCATGTTCGCCTTCATTATTACCCTTGGTATTGTTGTTGACGATGCCATTGTGGTGGGCGAAAATGTGGGCGCTTGGCTGGAGCGAGGGGTTCCGCCCCTTGAAGCGGCTATCCGTGGTACCAAGGAAGTGGCCGGGCCGGTAACTTTTTCTGTGCTCACCAATATGATTTCATTTATGCCCATGCTCTTTATTCCGGGGACTATGGGCAAGGTGTGGATGGTTATTCCGCTCATTGTTATTGCAGTCTTTATTTGTTCGCTCATCGAAAGCGTCTATATATTGCCGGCACACTTAAGTCACTTGAAAAGACGTGGCGAAAAAGCAGAACAAAATAAGGGCGGTT
Source organism: uncultured Desulfovibrionaceae bacterium (assembly GCA_964370525.1). Taxonomy (GTDB): domain Bacteria; phylum Desulfobacterota; class Desulfovibrionia; order Desulfovibrionales; family Desulfovibrionaceae; genus CAYJAD01. The sequence goes on from CAYJJP010000009.1 coordinate 4,500, forward strand.
CCATAATTACGGCTCCATTTAGGGCTTTTAGCGCGTGGCAAGATCGCTTTAGCAAAAGATTTATGCACTTTGTGGAACATACCTTTGGCCCCTTTGTAACCAAGGTGCTGGAGCGGCGCTATATTACCGTAGCTATCGGTCTTGCTATTTTAATGTTTACAGCCGGTTATGTTGTTTCAGGACGTATGGGTTTTGACTTGATGCCGCGCGTGGAATCGGACTATGCCTTTGCGCAAGCCACAGTTCCCTCAGGTACTTCTCGTGCAGAATTGCATCGCATTAAAAATCGTATGGTGAATGCTGCTCGTAAAGTTGTGGAGGAAAATGGCGGCGATGCCCTCTCTACCGGTGTTCAGGCCGAAGTGCGTGATACCAAGATTATGATTCTCGTACATCTTGTTGACCCGGACATTCGCCCCATCAGCACAGAAACAGTGACTAATCTTTGGCGAAATGCAACCGGCACCATTCCCGGCGTAGAAAGTCTTGTCTTTCAAGCCGATAGAGGCGGGCCGGGGAGTGGTAGCGGACTTACGGTACGTCTATCGCACAGAGATACTGCAATTTTGGAAAAGGCAGCCGCTCAACTTGGTGAAATGTTTAGCACCTATGGTGGCGTAAGCGATGTGGATCTTGGTACCAGTCGCACCATGCGTCAATTTGATGTGCGCTTGACTCCGCTTGCTGAGCAGCTTGGTTTCACCTCACAAGAAATATCACATCAATTACGCTATGCCTTTGAAGGTATTACCGCTTTGCGCCAACAACGTGGTAATAGTGAAGTCACTGTGCGTGTGCGCCTTCCCGAAGAAGATCGCATGAGCGAAGCCGCCTTTGAAGAGCTTGTGTTGCGAGCTCCTTCCGGTCAAGAAGTGCTCATGCGTGATATTGTACACATTGAAGATGGTCGTGCTGATTCAACAATCAAACATACCAACGGCAGGCGCACGGCAGACGTAACAGCAAATATTACGCCACCTTCCGCTACCGGATCCATGATGGATGTGGTTGCCGCTGAGGTTATGCCTTCGCTTTTGCAAGATTATGAAGGACTTACTTGGGAATTTGGCGGGCGTCAAAGTGATATGGCCGACAGTACCACGGCTATGATGCTAGGGCTCTTAATGGCCTTGATAGGCGTCTACGCCTTGCTGGCTATTCCGTTTAAAAGTTATACTCAGCCGCTGATTATTATGCTTTCCATCCCCTTTGGTATCGTGGGTGCGGTGGCCGGACATTATATTATGGGCTATAGTTTAAGCGTTATTTCTATTTTTGGTATAGTGGCGCTTTCGGGCGTGGTGGTTAACGATTCTCTCGTGCTTATTGACTTTGCCAATATTGCCAGACGTGGCGGCGCAACGCCCTTTGAGGCCATTAAGGAAGCAGCCATTAAGCGGTTTAGGCCTATTTTGCTTACCACTATGACCACATTCTTGGGTCTTATGCCCATTATTTTTGAAACATCAAGGCAAGCAAAATTCTTGATTCCTGTGGCTTTATCGCTGGGATTTGGAATCCTTTTTGCTACCTTTATTTGTCTATTATTGGTTCCGGCTTTCTACCTTGTGCTTGATGATGTGCATAATTGGTTTAAGAGGGTTTTTGGTAGCGAAGAAAAAGAATTGCAACATTCTTTGCATGAAGTGAAAGAAATATAAAGCAATAGTAAAAATTAAGACCTCTGTGTATTTCCTTACACAGAGGTCTTAATTTTGCCCTGTGGTACTATCTAACCACAAACAATAATTGTCATAACATTATTTTATTTAATATCTTAAGCACGACCGGATTTTCTTCCGCCGCTTCCCCAATATGTATTGGTGCTTTCCACACGATACACTTGAACACGATATAATTTTCCCTTGCTGCAACGCGGGCAACCGTCAGTAACTAATAAACAATGAGGATCAAGCTCTAGGGCATCAATTCCGGCATTGTGTAAAATCTCTGTAGCACGTCCTTGCTCCCATACTATGGGGCTTCCGCATTTTCCGCACTCAACAAAAAGCATTTCAGGGTCGTAACCATTTGCTTGAACTTTTGAAACATGCTTCTGTATTTGGCGTATAGTATCCTTTTTCACTTTCTTGTCCCTCTTTAATGCCTGAGCAGAACACCTTTCATCCTGCTTTTTACTAATGTAATACCATTTCGTTGATATGGCAAGTGTCTTGCTCATTTTTTAAAATATAGTTAAGGTGCCTCTATGAAAACAAGAAAAACCATAAATTTATTGTCCAAAGAGTTGCAAAATCAAATTGCGGCCGGAGAGGTGGTGGAAAGACCTGCTTCTGTGGTTAAAGAACTTGTGGAAAATGCGCTGGATGCCGGTGCAACAGAAGTGGACATAGTGCTGGAAAATGGGGGGCAAGGCTATATTCGTATTCAAGATAATGGTCATGGTATCGTTGCTGAGGAATTGCCGCTTGCCGTCACACGCCATGCCACGAGTAAAATTCAAGACTTAAATGATTTGTCTGCAATCTATTCCTATGGCTTTCGAGGTGAAGCCTTGCCAAGCATTGCATCCGTGTCACGTTTTGCCATTACGAGTAGCGTGGCAGAAGGCGGCGGCATTGCCGAACGCTTGGAGGTGGAATATGGACATGTGCGTCAAAGCACAAAAACGCCCTTGGCTCGCGGAACCATTGTGGAAGTTTTTGACTTGTTTTCTAATATTCCTGCTCGCTTAAAATTCTTGAAAACACCAAGTACCGAAAGCAAAAAAGCACAAGAATGGCTCACACGCCTTGCTTTAGCCAAAGCAGAGGTAGGTTTTAGTTATAGCATTGGCAATCAAGAATCCAAACGCACAATTTTCCGCTTTCCGGCCGGGCAAAGTCTATATGAAAGACTTTCAGAGCTTTGGCCGCCGCTGATTATGGAGGCCATGCGTCCTTTTGATATAAATCACAAAGACATTCGGGCTTTTGGACTTACGGCACTGCCGCATGTGAGCCAACCACGCGCCGATCGTATGCTTTTTTATGTTAATGGGCGAGCCGTAAACGACAAAACTTTGTCTGCTGCCGTGCGTGATGCCTATAAGGGGCGGCTGACCACGAAGGATTATCCGCAAGTATTGCTTTTTTTAGAGATGGACGGCGAAGAGGTGGATGTCAATGTGCATCCGGCAAAAACGGAAGTGCGCTTTCGGGATACTTCCGCTGTATTTTCTTGTGTGCGTCGTGCCATAGATTCAGTGCTGGAAACCTTACAAAGTGTTAGAACTGCTGAGGAAGAACCGCATAGGCCGCAAGGCTTTTGGGGGCGCATTGATGCCACCGGTGTTATGAATGGACAGCAAGTCAGCGCCATGCCGGCTGAGGATGTGGTGACAGATGTTTTTGTCAATGTACACGAGGTACACGAGGCAAGCGCAACGCAAACGACACATGCTTCAAATGTTCAATCCTATGTCATTGCAAATGATTATGCACATCACGCCCATAATTCTTTTGGTTTACAACAAGAGCCTGCGCCCTTTGGGCATGACCTTGAGAGCAATACCCGTCGTGAAGTTTATGGCGGCAATGCTGTGCAACAAGATGCGCAGGGCATGAGCGAGAGCCGTTCTACTGCCAATGTGATGACATCTGTGACTTCGCAAACCTCCTCACAGGCCACAATGTCTCAGAACTTGCAAGGGCTACAGTATTTGGGTCAGGTAGCAAAAACCTATTTAATTCTACGAGATAGTGGCGATAATTTATTGTTGCTCGATCAACACGCCGCCCACGAGCGCATTCTCTACGCTCGTATGCAAAATGCCGAGGTTGATAAACAAATGCTGGCTTTGCCTCTTACCATTGAACTGCACAGCTCAGAAAAAGAGTTGGCGCAAGCAATGCTTGATGCTCTTGAAAAAATGGGCTTTACTCTTGAGCTTGACCAAGATACTTTGCGCATAAAAGCCATTCCGTCCATGTTGGAAATGGGCGCAGCCAAAACTTTTGTGCGTGATGCCTTGGCAGGGCGCAAGAGTGATTATTCTTCCATGCTCATTAGTTATGCGTGTAAAAATTCCATTAAGGCCGGACAAGAGCTGACACAGGATGAAGCTTTGGGGCTTTTGGAGCAATGGCTGGCGGTTCCGGAGCGGGATTTTTGCCCGCATGGGCGCCCGGCTTTACTTCGCTTTAGTGGTGACGATTTGGAGAAGCTATTCAAGAGAAAATAGAATTATATTAAACTTGCACGCTCAAACGAAAGTGGCAATAATATGTTTTTATTATCATTTCAATGACTTTACATTTTTAAACTAAAGCTCAAACTCAAACCCTATTATTTATAAACTGGTCTTGCTAAGTATCTATTATGACAGAAAAAAAAGATTCGCCGCTCATTATTCTTTTCGCCGTTTGTGCGGCACAATTTTTTATGCCCTTCATGGTAGCCGGCGTAAACTCTCTCTTGACGTCCATTGAGGCGAGCACCGGCGCCGGTGCGCATAATTTAAGTCTTTTAACGACATTTTATGTGCTTGGACTGGTCATTGCTCAGCTCATTGCCGGGCGCATGGGGGATGTATGGGGACGGCGCAGAGTCTTTTTAACCGGTTCCTTTTTATTTGTAGTCACTAATGTCATTATGGGATTTATGGATAATATTTATGTTATGCAGGGCTTACGTCTTTTTCAAGGGCTTGGGACAGCCATATTTTCTGCCAGCGGACTTGCCATACTGGCAGTAAGTGCCCCTGACGGCAAGCGCAGTCAATATGTCGCTTACTCCACCACTTGCATCTATGTGGGTATTGCTTGCGGGCCGCCGGTGGCCGGTATTATCGGCGCTGAACTTGGTTGGCAATGGCTTTTCTGGGGCACTGCAATTGCCGGAAGTTTGACATGGTCTTTTATGCGCTTTGCCGTGCATGAAGAATGGTATCAAGGAAAAGGTGAACCATTTAACTGGTTTGATGCCGCCGTTTATAGTCTTGGTATGGCCGGCGTGGCCTTCGGCTCTTCTTTGCTAAAAAAATCCATGCCCTTGGGGATTGGCTTTATTCTGCTTGGCCTGCTGTTTTTAACTCTATATATACGTCTTGAGTTAAAAGCAAAATATCCACTTCTTGACGTTGCTTTGCTGGCGAACAATAGGGTTTTTGCGTTGTCTTCGCTGGCGGCCTTTATTAACTATTGCTCATCATTTGGCATGGTTGTTTTTTTCAGCCTTTATTTGCAAGTGGTGCGAGGGATGAGCGTTGGTCAAGCAGGACTGTATCTTTCTGTGCAATTTTTAGTGCAAGCCATGACAAGCCCCATTGCCGGACGTATGGTTGCTAAATATGGCGGGGGCCAAATAAGCGCTGTGGGTATTGGAATCTGTGGTTTAGGCTTGGTTGCATCGGGCTTTTTGGGCAAGGATAGCCCCATGGTATATTTTTTCTTGGCGCAAATAGGCCTTGGCATCGGAATAGGGCTTTTTGCCGCACCAAACACCACGGTTATTTTGGAGGCGGTGGACAAGGCGCATCTTGGGCAGGCGGCATCTGTTGCCGGAACCATGCGCACCAGCGGAGCCTTGGTCAATACGGCCATCATTAGCATTACTCTTGGCGCATTCTTGGGCGATGCACCGGTAAATGCTGAAAATATAGATGCTTTTTTGCAAAGTATGCGTGTGGATTTAATTCTTTTTGGTGTTTTGAATTTGCTGGCCATAGGGTGCGCTCTCGCGCGCGAACGGAGCAAGAGTAATGCCATGTAGGTTCAAGCGAGAAGGTGTATTTTTTAGAAAATGTAATTTATATAGAATTAAGGCTCACTTGTTCCAAAGCTTGCTCAGCGGTGAATTTTAATAGCAAAAATTAGGCTTGACAAAGTGGCATTGATAAGTACCTTTAATGAAAGATGGTAAACTTTTTACGGCAGGGGAGTATATGACTAACGTAACCTTTGATACTCTAGATTATTTTGAAAAACTCAAAGAGGCCGGAGTTCCTGAAGCACAAGCTAAGGTGCAAGTGGAAGTAATGCAAAGTGTTGTGCAAAATTATGACGCTGCCTCACGTAAAGAACTTACTACAAAGGCTGATTTGCAAGCGGTAGAGAGTAGGCTTGAAACAAAACTTGCTGACACTAAACATGAGCTTATTAAGTGGCTTGTGGGTGCATTACTTGCACAAACCGCCTTGCTTGTGGCCATTATGGCTATCATGAAATAAGCTTTTCATGTATTTGGTAGGCGTAAAGTGTTTTGCAGTTATCTTGAGTTATTGAGCAGAGCGAATAAGATTATATATATCCACAGCTAAGCTATCTAGGATGCGTGCAGGATTTACATTGTACTGCACAGCTTCACCGGCGGCATCCAGTTTTTGCGAAAGTTCAAGACGCTTTTGTGCTGAAAGATTTGCGAAAATTGGCGAAAGTGCGCCGACTGAAGAGGTGTTGCCACCGGCAAGGGTGGTTATAAGTCTTTTTTGACACAATAAAAGAATTTGTAAGGCGAGTTCGGCAGTGACTGCGCCCTTGGTGGAGGTCATTTTCCACCATCCCTGTCCGCTTTGTAAAAACAGCGCCAAAGCATCCTCCCACACTTTCAGTTCTCGCGGAACAAAGTGCGTAGAAGGCCAAGGCAAGGTATACACAAAGGAACGGGAAACAAGGGTTGGCAATATTTGTTCACGCTGTGCGGTGAGCAAGACAAAGAGGTTAACTTCTGATGGTTCCTCCAATACTTTGAGCAGGGCATTGGCGGCAGCGCTTCGGGATCCTTCTTCTATGCCACTGATAATAACTACTCTTTTGAGTCCGCTGCGTGTGTTGTCGCCCAATTTCCCCTTGAGGATTACAGCATTATTCTTATTGAGCGCGCGCACGGGGCCTGGGTTTTCCTCATCGGCTGTGTTGGAGATGCGCCCATCATAGGCCAAAATATCGGGATTAATGCGAGCGCCAATGTGCAAACATGCTGAGCATAGGCAACAAGGCTGCCCATCTGCTCGGCGGTTTTGACAATATTGCAAAGCCGCCCACCATAAAGCCATGGCTTGCCGTTCGCTTTCTATGCCACCTTCTAGCAGTAATACTTGCGGCGCACCGGCTGCCAGCTGTGCTAAGCTTGCTCGTGCGCCGACTAGTTTATCTTGTTTGGTCGGCAAAAAAGCGAGCTTTGCATCCTCAATATTATACTCGGGTACATCACTCCCCTTAGCACTTTTTTTAGGAAGGCTTTGAGGCTTTGGCGCTGACTTTGTTGCGGTTTTCGCCGTAGTGCTTGCCGGCTTTTGGGGAGCCGGCGCTGTCATACTCTTGAGCATTTACAAAGCTTATCGCATAATAGTTTGGTCACGCTCAGGGCCGACGGAAACAATACTGATTTTCACCTGACTTAATTCTTCTATTCTTTCAATATATGCACGCACCGCAGGCGGCAAGCTTTCATATGTGCTACAAGCGCTTATATCTTCGTTAAAGCCCGGCAAGGATTCGTAAATTGGCTCAACCATGCCAAGAGCATTTTCTTCTTGAGGTGGATAGTTTATTATCTCGCCTTGATATTTATAGCCTGTGCAAATTTGTAAAGAATCAAGTCCTTTTAAGACATCAAGCTTGGTAAGGGCGATGTCGGTGAATCCGTTAAGGCGAATGCTCTCACGCAAAATGACCATATCAAGCCAACCGCAGCGACGTGGGCGTCCGGTGGTTGCGCCAAACTCATGTCCGTTTTTACGCAAAAATTCTCCGGTTTCGTCGCTCAATTCGGTGGGGAAGGGGCCGGCTCCTACTCTTGTGGTGTAAGCTTTTGTAATGCCGATAATTTTTTGAAGAACGGTCGGGCTTACTCCGCTACCTGCTGCGGCGGCAGCCGAAACAGTATTTGATGAGGTTACAAAGGGATACGTTCCATGGTCAATGTCAAGGTGTATGCCCTGTGCGCCTTCAAAAAGAACTTCCTTACCTTCGGCAAAAGCCGCTTGTAACTCAGAAGAAATATCTGCTAAATGCGGTACAAGTCTTTTGGCAATGCGCTGTACGTCATTAAAAATAGTGTCGGCATCCAAGGGTTTTTCACCATAAAGAGTTTGCAACAAGCAGTTTTTTTCTTCAAGAGCATGGGTAATTTTTTTGCGTAAAAGTTCAGAGTCCGCAAGGTCACCGGCTCGAATGCCAATGCGTGCCATTTTGTCTTCATAGCAAGGGCCGATGCCGCTGCCTGTGGTGCCGATTTTCCTGTCAGCGGGTTTGTGATTTTCGCGCGCTTTATCAATAGCTCTATGATACGGCAAGATGAGGTGAGTTTTTTTGCTAATTTTGAAACGTTCAGGCGCAATATCCACGCCTTTGTTGATTAAGTCGTCCATTTCCTCCAATAAAACAAAGGGGTCGCAAACAACTCCGTTACCAATAAAACACAAAGTATCCTTATGCAAAATACCGGAGGGGATGAGGTGCAAAACAGTTTTTTCCTTGCCTACCCAAATGGTATGCCCTGCATTGTTGCCACCTTGAAAACGAACGATAACATCCAGCTTGCGGCTGAGTAAATCTACAAGCTTACCCTTACCTTCATCGCCCCATTGGGCACCTACTATAACTACGTTGGACATATGTATTTTTTTCCTGTTCTTTGTGTGCTTAGAGTTTCTGCGCAAAAAATCGCTCAAAGCCGTTTTTCCGTATACACTAGAGCATTGTCTTAGTCAAATACCCAATCAGCATGCATGAGAGCATGCGATAAGCAGTTTTTGAAACTATTCAGTACTTGGCTTAGGCTTAAAAGCCAGCATGGTTGCCTTGATTGGTTCTTCTTCCTTTGGAGGGGCAAAGTCATGCTCCAAACTAAAATTTGATAATTGAATAGATTCCATATTATCCGGGCGCATTTGCTTTGACCAATGGTGGTTAAATAATTGGTTTTTCCAGCGTTTTGCTTGGATAAATGAAAAAACAAGTGCAGCTTCTTCCCAGCGTTTTGTTGGCTCAAAACGATATACTTTTTCAGCATAATTATCCCAAAGCGCCATGAGCGAAGCCTCGTCAAGTGCGTCAAGTTGGCGCGCTAATTTGAGTAAAAGATGTTCCATAACAGCTCCAAATATATCAAATTGAATTAAAAAACATGAAAGTGTAAGAATTGAAAATGCGAAATCAATACGAACCTCTCGTATTATAGCAAAAAAATAATTGCTTGCCAAGCCATAATGTGTCCATAAAGAAAATTGCGAGTAAGTATATTTTGTGTTATAGGAGCACATAGCTTAAAATGATTTATAAAAAGGATATATTATGAGCGATTTAAAACAGATGTACAAACAAATGCAAAAAGATTCTTTTCCTGACACCATGCGTATTATTCTTGGTGATGAAACATTGGTTTACGAAAAGCGCACTTGGAATATTGACAATGAAAAAAAAGGTTTACGCTATGGAGAAAACCCCGATCAACCGGCGGCACTCTATCAAATGGTCGAAGGTAAATTGAGTGCTTGCGGCATTGAATGGCGTGGGCCTGAGCATGGCATGGTGTCGGCAATCACAGAAGAGCACATGTTGCAAGCCGGCAAACATCCCGGAAAAACCAACCTTACCGATGTGGATAATGGTGCAAATATTTTACAATATTTAACAAAGCATCCGGCAGCAATTATCCTAAAGCATAATAATCCTTGTGGTGCTGCATGGTCTTGTGAAAGCATTGGCGCGGCATTGCACAAGGCTTTTTGGTGCGATCGCATAGCGGCCTTTGGCGGTGCGGTGGTGGTGAACCGCGAGCTTGATCTTGATGCTGCAAAGCTTATTTCTGAAAATTATTTTGAAGTTGTGGCGGCGCCTTCTTTTGCAGAGGGTACGCTTGAGCTTATCAAAGCTCGTAAAAATTTGCGTATTATCCGGCTTCCGGGGCTTGCCAGTCTTGATAATCTGGTAAATTCTTCATTTTTAGATATAAAAAGCTTGAGTGATGGCGGACTTATAGTTCAAAAATCCTTTGTTAACAGTATAACTGATGTGAATGATTTTCTTCCGGCAGCACATACCGATGCAAATGGTGTGAGCGTCAATACACGCAAGCCTACGGCGCAAGAGCTTGACGATTTGTATTTTGCATGGGCAGTGGAGGCCGGTGTTACCTCTAATTCAGTCATTTTTGCGAAAAACGGCGCCACCGTTGCCATTGGTACCGGCGAGCAAGATCGTGTGGGTTGCGTGGAATTAGCCATTAATAAAGCGTATACTAAATACGCAGATAGATTATGCTTTGTTGAACAGAAGATGTCGCTTTATGAATTAAGTGAAAAAGCAAATACGGATGAACAAAGTGAGCAGCTTTTGGAAGATATTCTAAATCGTACCGAAGATGTTTGTGGTGATTTAAAAGGCTCAGTGTGTGTTTCTGATGGATTTTTCCCCTTCCGTGATGGAGTGGATGTAGCCATAGCAGAAGGTATTACTGCCATAGGGCAACCGGGCGGATCCATGCGGGATAATGAAGTTATTATGGCTTGCAATGAAAGCATTACACAAGTTGCAATGGTATTTACGGCTCAGCGTTCATTTAAGCATTAATATTGTAGCGTTAAGACTTCTGTCAGTCCGTTGAAAAAAGGCCATTTGCGGCGTCAGCGATAAAAAGCCAAACTGCTTATGTATGTCTAATACACTGCGCAGCTTGACTTTTTTCGCTTCCTTGCAACTCACCTTTTTTGAACGGACTGTTGAAATTTGAGTTTTTCAACAGACCTCTGCGCAGTGATTTGCACGGAGGTCTTATATATTATTGTTGCTTGTGTAAGAATTCCGAAGTAAAGCGAATCTCACCTCGACCATTTTTCATGGGGGCTATAATGAACCCAAGCGTTTGTGCATCTTCATCGGGAAAGCTTGTGCCTGCCGGAACAGTGATTTTTCTTTTAGATACTTCATGGTAGAGCACATCATGTTCCAGCAAATTTGAGCTATAATTATAGTCGCCTGCTGTACCCACATAGCCTACCACCGGGTATTTGGTATCCACATATGCTTTGTTATTGCCGTTTTTAAAATAATACCAACCGGCTATAATCCATTGTCCTGAAAATTTATCAAAAAAATAAAAACAAGCCTCAACCCCTTTTTTGCCCGGACTATCGACAATAATGTCAAAGGGGATGGCATCATATTCCTCGGCAAAGCTCATGGTGTGTAAGGCAAAAAATACACATACGAAGGAAAATAAAAAAAGTTTTTTTGAAAAAAGCATTATAAATCCTCGAAGTTTTTCAGTAAATTATGTCCTGTGCATGTATTGTCGGCATTATCTTCGGTAAGGTTAATTTCAAATAGAGGCCAGCCCTTGGCGTCAGCTTTTACAGAAGTATGTCGCAAATAAATGCGGGGATTTTCTCTAAAGGTTAAATGCGCTTTGGCAGCAGCAGCTTTAAAATGCTCAGGGTCGTAGCCGAAAAGTTTTTCCTGCAACGGTCTTTTTTTTCCAGTGCCGGACCAAATGCAATTTTGTGAAATGGCATAAAACCATAAGTCGTTAGTAAAATTGTGAAGAAATCCCGTACCAAATGTTTTTGTCCCGTCCGGTACATGATATGGCTGAAAAGAGCGCGGAAAATGATAGGAACGCTCCATTTGTTGCATACCGCCTTGTCCTTTGATAATCACAAAAACATTATCCTCAGGCACATGCACATTAATAGTAAGGCTCGCGGCATGCGCCGAATAAAAGTGTAAGCTAAATAGACAAATACAAATTATACAAAAATAGTGTTTCATGTCCTAATTTTGGCAGAAAGCTCAAAAATATGCAAGGTTATAATTGTGTAGTCAGTTAAATGGTGCTGTGTAACGTGCTCTTGCTTTAAATCCTAATAAAAGCTAAATTAAGTTAAAGTTTTAATCTCGCCTTTATTATAAGGTAAAAGAAGGACGTTATATGCAAAGAGAACAACTAGCTTCACGTATTGGTTTTTTATTGGTTTCAGCAGGTTGTGCCATTGGGCTTGGAAATGTTTGGCGCTTTCCTTTCATTGCAGGGCAATATGGCGGCTCCATTTTTCTGGCAGCCTATTTTTTCTTCTTGCTCACCATGGGTTTACCTATTTTGATAATGGAATTTTCCATCGGGCGCGCCTCGTCCAAAAGTTGGGGACGAGCTTTTAATGAGTTGCAGCCCAAGGGAACACACTGGAGTAAGGTCAGTGTTATCGGCCCATTGGCATGCTTTATACTTATGATGTACTATATACCGGTGGCTTCGTGGCTTTTTGCCTACTGCTTTCATACCGGTGTCGGCACTTTACAGACTTTAAATCCGGCTGAGGTTGGGAGCTTTTTCGGGGGCATGCTCGCTGAACCCTGGCCCATGTACGCTTGGTCGGTCTTGGTTATTGTGCTTGGCATTGGAGCCTGTGCGCTTGGCGTGCAAAAAGGCGTTGAGCGTGTAGTCAAATTCCTTATGCTGGGCTTGCTCTTGCTCTTAGTTGTGCTTGCTGTCAATTCTTTGACTCTTGATGGAGCTGCTGAGGGCCTTTCATTTTATCTTGCTCCAGATTGGGCAAAAGTGGAAAAAGCAGGCTTCTTGAATTTGCTTAATGATGCCATGAACCAAGCTTTTTTCACCATTAGTGTGGGTATTGGTTCCATGATGATTTTTGGCTCTTACTTGAGTAAAAAGCATTCGCTCACCGGAGAGGCCAGCTATATTATCGGTTTAGATACTTTTGTTGCTATCATGGCAGGTTTTATCATCTTTCCGGCGTGCTTCACCTATGATATCGAGCCAAATGCTGGCCCTGCGCTCATATTTATTACCCTCCCCAATATCTTCAATGAAATGCGAGGTGGCAACCTTTGGGGCTTGCTCTTCTTTATTTTTATGGCTTGTGCTGCCCTTACTACCGTTATTGCGGTTTTTGAAGGCATTATTGCCTATTTCATGGATGCGCATAAGTTTTCACGTGCAAAAAGCACGCTTATTACTTTTATTGCTATTCTTTTGGGTGTCTTGCCTTGTATTCTAGGTTTTAATGAATGGAAACATATTCAACCGCTTGGAGAAGGTACCGGCATACTAGACTTTGAAGATTTCTTAGTAAGTAAAAATCTTCTTCCCCTAGGTTCATTGTTTATGCTGATTTTTTGTACTTCTCGTTATGGTTGGGGTTATGACAATTTTATGAAAGAAGCTAATACCGGAGAAGGGCGCAGATTTCCTGACTATTTACGCTTCTATTTAACATACATTCTGCCCTGTATTATTCTATTTGTATTTGTACAGGGTTACATAAATATGTAGTAAGTAATTACGCTAAACATATAGCCTATGCAGCTTAAATATAATATTTTGCGTTGTGTAGGCTATATGTTGTGCAATGACATTTATTAGATTTTAATGTAAATTTTTAATATGAGGTAAAAATGCATCATAAGAAAAAAGTCTTACTCCTTTCGATGGTTTCGTTATTTCTCGTAGCCTGTTCCGGCACGACCGACCCCAGTAAGGGCGGATTGTTTTCATATAATCCTTCTGCTTATGAAAAACGCTTGCAGCAACGAGAAGAACACTTGGCGGATGTTGAATCAAGGCAAGACTACGAGCGCAAACGAGCCACCTCGTTGGAACGAGAAAATAGTTATACATCAAGACATATTGCACAGCAGGAACGACAACTTGCTGCTTTGCGTGCAAACATAGCTCGCGACAGACAGCTTCTTGACAAAGCATTGGCAAGAACTAATAACTCTAATTATTTAAAGCTGGAGCAAAGAGCTGCCGACATTGAGTATCGAGCGGCAGCGACAGAAAATGAGCAGAATTTAGCAAAAAGACAAAATTACTTACATGAATTGCAAAATGAATACAGTAATTTACAGCGAGATATGCAGGCTTTGCCCGAGTAGCGCAAAACGTACTAACAGAAATTTGACGGTGAGTTTTTTCACTTAAAATTAAAAGGTTTAGATGTTTCTGGATGTGAATTTTTTATAGCGCCAAAGCTTTAGCTTAGGCGCTGTTTTTTTGACACATGAATCCTGTCGTAATTCTGACTATTTAAGTCTAACATGTTGTTTTTATAGGTTTGGAATTAACATTGCATACAAGGTATTGATAATTTTACGGCTATACCGTTTTGCAAGGAGTTAATTATGCCAATAACAAGTTCGCTCAATACTAATGTAAATGCTGACAGCTCGAAAATGTATGTTCCGAGTCAAAGGCTAAGTGCGGCGGAGAAATCATACTTTGCAGAGATATTGCAAACTCAAAATGTACCGACCAATACCATGCCGGCACAGGGAATGCAAAACTCTCATGCGGCAGCGAAAGTAGCCATGAGTATGCATAATGGCACAAACAGTAATGGACTTTTGCAGCAAGCCGGTGTTCATACCGAGCGTCTTAATCAAGCACAGCAGAACAAACAGCAATTACAAGTGCTGGACTCTTTGAGTCAGAATATGGGCAAAAGTGACAGCTTATTAGATGTTGCACGCAATGATGTAGGTATGAAAAACATGCAAAATGTTATGAGCGGCAATAAGCTAAACTCACCCATAGTTCCTATGGCAAATTCCATTAAAGCGCACGCCTTAGCCATGCAACATAAACGCAATGACAGCGGTTCGACAGATGTGTCGCAAAGAAAATTTTCCATGTCCATTGACAGCGCCTTGGGTAGTCTTTCCAAGAAATTTGAGTCAGGAAAAGACGGGATTGCTGCCATTGGTTATGACAGAACCGGCGGTACGTCTTATGGTTCATATCAAATAGCATCTAGAGTGGGTAGTATGGATAATTTCCTACAAATGGCGCAGCGTGAAGATCCGGCAATTGCCAAGATGCTTCGTGATGCCGGCCCTGCCAATACGGGCTCACGCCACGGCGCCATGCCTGATGTATGGCGCAAGCTAGCTCAAGAAGAACCTGAGCGACTTGATGCATTACAAAAACAATTTATCCACGAAACTCATTACGCGCCTGCAGCAAAAAAAATAGAAGAGCGCACTGATATTGATACGGGAAAATTCTCAAGAGCCACGCAAGAAGTGCTCTTTAGCACAGCCGTACAACATGGGCCTACCGGCGCAGCGCGAATATTTAGCCGTGCAGCCGCCATTGCCGGTGATGTTGACGGAAAAGATTTTGAGAAAAATCTTATAGATCGTGTGTATGACATACGCAAGGGACAGTTTGGCACCTCTACAGCGTCAGTGCAAGCTGCTGTGCGCAATCGCATGGTTGAGGAAAAAGGCATTGCTTTAAATATGCTACAGCAAAATCCTACAGCTTAAGCACATTGTAAAAAAGTTTATTTGTGAATGTACTTATTATAAACCTCACCCGCTTTGGCGACCTTTTGCAGATGCAGCCTGTTATCTTGGGCTTGAAAGCTCAAGGACATGCCGTGGGGCTTATATGTTTGGATAATTTTGCACCGGCTACTGTTTTGTTGCAAGGTCTTGACTATGTGTGCCCGCTGTCTGGAGGAGCACTTTTGCGTGCCCTTACGCAAGCGCATCCCGAAAAAGACGGAACTTGGTTTATGGCTGTGCAGCAGGTGGATGCCATGGCACAGCATGTAGCTCGTCATTTTCCGGTGGATATGCTGGTTAATACCACAGCCACATTAAGTTCTCGACTGTTGGCACGACGGTTGACTTATGCAAGCTCAGCGCAATATGCAGAAAATGGTACTGAAACTCCACCAATTCTCGGTTTTGGGTTGGACGCCTATGGCTTTGGGGAAAGTGGCAATATGTGGAGCACCTTTTTGCAAGGAGCTAGTGCTGAACGACTTAATTGTCCTTTTAATCTTGTGGATATGTTTCGATCTGTGGCGCATGTGGCAGACTTTCCTGCTTTGCGTGGGTTAAAGAAGCCGGAAGAGCGCTTGCAGCAGTCGATTAATGAAATTTTAAGC
This sequence comes from uncultured Desulfovibrionaceae bacterium, assembly GCA_964370525.1. GTDB lineage: Bacteria > Desulfobacterota > Desulfovibrionia > Desulfovibrionales > Desulfovibrionaceae > CAYJAD01. The sequence goes on from CAYJJP010000009.1 coordinate 20,359, forward strand.
GCACAAAAACCCGAAAACTGTAGAGGATTTGTTGCTTTCCAATTGGGTGCAAGCGACCAAAGGCGTCAATGGCCCATACAGTCTTTTGTAAAGCTTGGGGCAAGACTTTGGGAAGATCGCAGGCTATGCCCCCTATTGCTTGGAAGTAAGGCAGAGGAAAGACTTGCGCAAAGTTATACGCACATGCTTATGTTGCAAGAAATGGAGGCAAGCGCATCGGCGCATCCATATATTGACCTTATTGGTAAGACAGACATTTTACAGCTTGCAGCCTCTTTAAGCGCCAGCGAGCTTTTAGTCAGCAATGATACCGGCACCATGCATTTGGCTGCCGGTCTTGATGTGCCGGTTATCGGCATTTTTCTCTCCACGGCGCAAGCCTTTGATACCGGCCCCTATGTGGTAAATGCTTGCTGTCTTGAGCCGGCGATGCCTTGTCATCCTTGTGCTTTTCAAAAACCATGTGCTTTTGGAGAGTCGCAACCGTGTTTACAAAACATTGACGCTGAGCTGGTGGGAGATTTGGCAGTAAATTTCTTGGAGCATGGCGCGTGGGATGCTCACGATGTGTGCCGTCAAGATGGCGTGCGTATTTGGCGCAGTGAAATGGACGAAAAGTCCGGATTTATGACGCTTTGCGGGCTCTCTGGGCATGAAAATGAAGAACGAAGTCATTGGTTGCATATACAGCGTTATTTTTATCGCCATATCCTTGACAACGATCTTGAGCACTTTGTGTCTGAAAATACGCACGAAACAGCTCAGGCTGACTCTGTCAGCAATCTGGTTAAAAATGAATTGGCAGTGCATGTGGCTGGGTTAAGTAGGGAATTTAGAAACGTTGTGTCCGGTGCGTTGGATCAATGCACAAAGCTTTTGCTCTTGCTGCAAGAACATATGCTTCTTGTGCAGCGCATGCCCTCAAAAAACAGTGGGGCGCGCATCGTCGGTATTTGTAATACCATTTATGGCGTCTTGGAAAAATGCCCACCGTTAAAAGCTTTGGGGCATCTTTGGTTGGTTATTTTTCAAGAGCGTGGCGCTAAATGGGAAAGTTTTGCCGAACTTGTCATTTTATTGCGCGGAGTTTTACTTTTTTGGTTAAATACTGTTAAAGTGTGAAGATTTGTGAGTGTAATGTATTGTTTTTAAACTAAATATCATATATTGTCTTAGAATGTTACCGTGGGAAATTATAGCTTTATGCAATAATTTCCCACGGTTTTTTGTTAAAAACCGTTAATTTTGGGTTAATTTTGTGCCATATTTATGGCATGAAATTTGCTAGTTGTTGAAGTGAAGATAAAAATTTTCCCACGGGAATTGAGGAGGGCTTTATGATAATAATAGATGGACGCCAAAGTGACTTGCAGGTGGCGAATTTCAGCAACTTAGAGGAAATACTTGTAAATGTGATGGATGGCAATGATATGGAGAATCGCATTGTCACCGATGTTTTGGTAAATGAAGAGCAATTTAGCGAAATATATCCACATCAAGCAGAAGACATCGGCAGTGATTTTATTCAACGTGTTGAAGTGCGTTCTGTGCCTGTTAGTGATATGGCCATAGATATTTCCGATGAAATGTATAAAGTTGTACAAATAATGGTGCATGGCAGCAAGCAAGTTGCCCGTCTTTTCCGTCAAGCCAATGACACTGAAGGACTTGAATTGTTGCAAGATTTATTGGATGTTACCCGCGACTTTTTGAGCATGGTTGAAGCTTTGCGCAAGCAGTTTAAGATTGATGCCAGCGCAGAAGTGGAAGAAAATACAGCAAAACTTTCTTCGCTCATATCTGAACTCACTGAAGTTTTAGAAAATGAAGACTGGGTACTTTTTGCAGACCTTTTAGAATATGAATTCTTGCCAAGTTGCGAAAATTGGAAGCAAATTATTCAAGTTTTGCGCGAAGATATTCGTAATAGTACAAAGCAATAAGCGTGCGTCTATTGAGCACGAATATTTCAAAGATATGTATAATATTCAAACTACCTATTGTGTGTACGAGTTTTAATATGTTTTTACAGAAATTGAATTTCAACGCATGGCTGTTATGGGCAAATAGGTAGAATCTTATGCTTACAGAGGACACAAATATGCACACAGCAGCACGGTATCTCGATGAAGCAATAGAGCTTGGAATAGAGGAGCTTGTAGCCCTTTCCAACGATGACTTTGAGCATTCTCAAGAGTTGGCAGACCGACGTTCTTGGCTCATTTCTCAAGCTTGGTTAGTGCGTCAAGGGTGTGATGACGTATCTTATAAAGCTAAGCTTCTACAAATACATAAAATGCAAACCCGTCTTACCACGGAAGCTGATTCAAAAAGGCAGCACATTCGAGCAGATATTGTTCGCTCACGCAAAGAATCTCGTCGAATGTTAGGTTATAAAAAAGCTATGAATTTTCATATTTAACAGCTGTTTTCTTAATTGCTTTCAGTAGCCCCTGCTTTGATATATTCTTAGGCAGGGGCTATTTGTTTGTAAAATGATATCTTAGGAAACGCTGATTAAATAAAAATTTATATGCGTTTGTAAATTAAGTCAACATTAAAAAAGCAAATTTTCATTTCATCCTCAGAGAATTGTAATTTTCAAT
>CAYJJP010000010.1:0-22633 GCA_964370525.1 uncultured Desulfovibrionaceae bacterium
AGGATTTCTAGCCCCTCTGTATTCCGGAGGGGCTTTGTTTTATGTAAGACCTATGTGACCTTTGAAAAGTTTGGATTGCCGTGATAAGACCTCTTGTATAATACCAAATATTGATAAAATATATGGATTGCTTTGCTGAGCTTGCAATGATTTTCGTTATAATATCAAGTCATTGCGAGGAGCGAAGTGACGTGGCAATCCATGCCTTTTTGAATTGTGCAGACATCTTGTGATTGGGCAGCGAGCTTGCATTTGTAGTTCTTGCAAAGCAGGTCATTTCCTAGTAAAATACATTTTATTGTTTAGCTTAACCAATACATAATTTCAAAAAGGGGATTATATGCACTTAAGTATAGATTTTGATGCTATAAATCACGTTTTTTCCACGGCATTAAAACAAGGGCGAACTTATTTATTTGAACACGAAGTCTATGAACTACTAAATTTTTCAGGTGCGGAAACGACTCCAAAAACGCTTTTGATTAAGCGAGGGGCTACGGTTAGCCAAGATGACATAGATTTGTTTCATGGAGATAAGATTGTCCTAAAGGTAATTTCTCCGACAATAGTGCATAAAACAGAAGCGCAAGGGGTGCGCATCGTAGACCGCACACTTGAAAAGGTTCGTGCCGGGGTTAGGCGTATGTTTTATGAAGTTCCGGAAGCTTTTTCCACGGTGTTGGAAAAATATCCGCACTATAGACCTGAAGATTATGTGGGTTTGCAGGGTGAGGATTTGGTTTATGCAATTCAAAATGATTTGCGTGCCATTATGCTTACGCAGTTTATGCCGCAGGACTCTCAAGCTTTTGGCAATGAACTTATTGTTGGTTTGCGTAATTCAAGAGAGTTTGGCTTGATTATCAGTGCCGGGCTTGGTGGTACTGATACGGAGCTTTACGCCAAGCGTTTCAATAAAGGTCAGGCCATTGTGGCTGCTTCGGTAGAGATGGTGGACGGCGAGAGCTTTTTTCAATTATTCCGTAAAACCATTTCTTATCAAAAATTAGCTGGTTTAACCCGTGGAAGTGGGCGTATTGTGAGCGATGAGCAGCTTGTTGAATGCTTTTCGTCGTTTATTGAAATGGGTAAATATTATTCGGCACAAAATCCTGACAGTCCATTTATCATAGAAGAATTGGAAATAAATCCTTTCGCTTTTACAGATTTTTTAATGATTCCCCTTGATGGGCTTTGTCACTTCTCCTTATCTATACCAGAACTACCAAAGCGTTCCATAGATAAAATTCATAAACTATTACATCCGGAACATATTGGAATTGTAGGCGTATCTGCTGGTCGTACCAATTTTGGACGCATAATTTTAGATAATATTCTCGCTGCAGGTTTTCCAAAGGATGATATTACAGTTATTCACGAGCATGCCCCTTCCATTGCAGACATTGTTTGTCTTCCCAATCTGAGTTTGTTGACTCAGCCGCTTGATTTATTGGTGTTGGCTGTGTCTGCTGAGCATGTGCCGGCCTTGGTGCGTACGATTATAGACAATGACAGCGCCCATGCTGTGATGCTTATTGCCAGCAATATGGGTGAAACCAAGGGCAGTCTTGAGCGTGCAGAAGGCGTTAAGCAAGATATAATTAATGGGCATAATATAGAGGGTGGCGGGCCGGTTTTTTTGGGTGCTAACTGCATGGGCGTTGTTTCGCATCCGGGTTTTTATGATACTTGGTTTATACCAAAGGAAAAATTTTCGCTAACGAACAAGCGGCAATTACCAGTCCTGACTAACGATGCGGGCAATTTCTATCATCGTTCGGCTCTCATCAGTCAAAGCGGAGCTTTTATGCTTCACCGCTTAAGTCAAATGCCGTCACTTAATCCGGCGTATATGGTATCCATGGGCAATCAATCGGACTTAACGCTTGGAGATATGCTGGAGTATTTTTGCACATCTGATGCTGTGGATGTAATCGCTGTGTATGCTGAAGGTTTTAATACCGGAGATGGGCTTGCATTTATCAAGGCTGTGCGTAAGGCTGTTTGTGCTGGAAAAATGGTTGTTTTTTATAAGGCCGGGCGTACAGAAGAAGGCAAACACGCCACAAGCGGGCACACGGCGTCGTTAGCAGGTGATTATATGGTGTGTGAAAGTTGTGTACGGGAGGCCGGCGCCATTGTTGCACGGACTTTTACTGAATTTCAAAATGTGTTTATGCTTGCAGAACATTTACATCATACCAATATCAACGGTAGACGCCTTGCAGCTTGTAGTGGCGCAGGCTTTGAGGCTGTGGGTATGGCGGATTCCATTCAAGCCGATGAATATAGCATGAGTTTGTGCCAGTTTAGTCCTGACTGCTCGCAAAAAATCAGTGAAATTTTGCAGGAAAATTATCTTGATTCCTTGGTGACAGTGCAAAATCCCTTAGACATAAGCCCCTCGGCCAATGATAAGGTGCATGTGGATATTGCAAAAGTTTTGTTGGAAGATAAGGGAATTGATGCCATTATTATGAGCTTTGGCCCCTTGTCACCCTCAACGCATTCGCTGCCGCATCATGAAATGCCACTCAATATTGCTGACCCTCGTAGTATGGTGCATTGTCTTAGTAAAATGTTTGAAACTATGCCGCAAGCCAGAACGAAACCGCTTATTGGTGTGGTTGATGGCGGTACTTTGTTTCAAGTGTACAGACAGGCATTGGTGCAACTTGGTATTCCCATTTTTACAGTGTGCGATGAAGCCATTGCCGCCTTGGCGTTATATATGGAAGCTAGAATTAAAATTAATGCGCATACGCAAAACCCTTCTTCTTGTAGGTTTTAATATGAAAAAATACACTTTATATTTGCAAAATATATTATTGGCCTGTGTGTTGTTGTTACTTGTTTCTTGTTCTGCTGTACAAATCGACAGATCTGCTGTGAATAATGAAATAAGCAAAACTCAAAATGAGCTTGGCTTTAAGCAAGAAAATATATCCACAAGCACTTTTACGCTATATGCCCTCTTGCGGCCTGCCAGCGGAGAAAATGATACTTTGCATGTTTATATTGAAGGCGACGGATTGGCGTGGATAACTCGCAATCGACCATCTACTAATCCAACGCCCACACAAAGCACTGCTTTGTATGTTGCGCAAAAAGACCCAAGCTTTGGGCCGGTTCTCTATCTTGCAAGACCTTGCCAATATGTAGACTTAGAAAAGCAGAGCATGTGTGAAAGAAAATTTTGGATGGGACATAGGTTTGCACCGGAGGTCATTACCGCCACTGATGAAGCCATTAGCCATGTAAAAGCTGCCACCAAGGCACAACGTGTAGTCTTGATAGGATATTCCGGCGGCGGTGCTGTTGCAAGCCTTGTGGCGGCAAGACGTAATGACGTGGCCTTTTTGGGAAGTTTTGCCGGCAATCTTGACGTAGATGGCTGGACAAATTGGCATAAGGTGACACCACTTGATGGCTCTCTCAAGCCCATGAATGTTTTACCACGCATAGCAAATCTTCCGCAAAGACATATCTTTAGTCAAGATGATAAAATTATTCCACCGGAAGTGAATACGAACTTTTGCAAAGCGTTGGCAAGGCCTGAATATTGCCAAAGGATTACAGGCATAGGACATGGCGGAGATTGGTCCAGCGTTTGGAATTATAATTACAATTAACAAAACAGATTGACCTTGGGGGTGAACATGTTTAGAGAAATAGAACGTAAGTTTCTTGTCATCGGTGATGCTTGGCGTAAAGATGCTATTGTGCTTGAGCTTTGCCAAGGGTATATCTATTCCTCACCCCTTTGCCTTGTGCGCATTCGCACAGAAAATGAACAGGCCTTTCTCACCATAAAAGGTCCCAAGGACGGCATAGCACGCACAGAATTTGAATATGCCATACCCTTGAAAGATGCCAAGGAACTATTGGAAAATGTTGCCAAGAAACCTTTAATTCATAAAATTCGCCATAAGGTTTTGTTTGAAAATCGTGTATGGGAAGTAGATGAATTTTGTGGTGATAATCAGGGGTTGATTGTGGCTGAAATTGAGCTGAAAAGTGAAGATGAGGTCTTAAGTAAACCTGCTTGGCTTGGTGAAGAGGTGACACACGATGCGCGCTATCGCAATGCCGCCCTTGCACGTGAACCTTATACCACTTGGGATAAATAGCATTTTTTATAAAAACCTCTGTGCAAATGCGCAGAGGTCTTGCAGTTACAATGCAAAATAAAAAGGCCGCCCAATGCGGCCTTTAATGCCCTAAAAGCGAGAGGCGTGCTTTTAAGGGGTTTGGTATTTTGAGTGCTTTTGTTCGCTTTCTCAGTGAAAGCAATTGAATATTGTTTTCAATTATAAAAGCCCTCTAAAATTATATGCTAATCAGCTTGTCTACGGATGAATGCTGGTACACTAAATTCATCATCATCATAATGAACAGCTTCAGAGCCTGGCTTGTGTCTGTGTTGGTGTTGAGCTCCAAGCGCATTGCCTTTGCGTACATAGGGTGGCAATTCGCTTTTTCCATCATACCAAGCTTCCACTTGTGCACGGCGGCGCATATGAGCCGGAGGTGTTTCCTCGTACCTTTCCTCGTATCTTTCTTCGTGTCTTTCATGCTGTGACGATTCTTGCATTACCTCATGGCGAGGCTGTGCATATCCATGATTTTGGGGTGGCGGCTGACGACGAAGCGTTGGGCTTGGTGTTACAGCACGCGGACCCGGTGTGTTATAATTGGGCATAACATGCTCAACAAAGTCATCGTTGGCGTGTAAGTCAGCGCTAGATTCTATGCCGGTAGCAACCACAGTTATGCGCAATTCATCACCGGCATCTGGGTTAAAGACTACACCAAAGATTATATTACAATCAGGATGAACAGCCTCTCCTATAATATCGCCAATTTCTTTAATTTCATCCCCTGAAATATCACTTGTAGCAGTAATGTTATATAATACTGCCTTCGCGCCTACCAAGGATACGTCTTCAAGCAGAGGACTCATGATTGCGCCTTTTGCGGCAACGCTTGCACGGTTTTCACCGGAGGCTACGCCTGTGCCCATGAGTGCAATACCTGATTCTTGCATGACAGTTTTAACGTCAGCAAAGTCTAGGTTAATGGTGCCTTGCTCCATAATTACATCGGAGATACCCTTTACTGCGTAGTATAATACGTCATTTGCTTTTTTAAGCATTTCAGTAAATGGTGCTTTCTTTGGTGCAAATGTAAGCAGTCTGTCGTTGGGAATTGTAATTAAACAATCCACCTGATCACGCAACTCTTGCAAGCCAACGTCTGCAATGGCACCACGTCTGCCGCCTTCAAAATCGAAGGGTTTTGTAACAACTCCCACGGTAAGCGCACCAAGTTCGCGTGCTGCTTGTGCAATTATTGGAGCAGCGCCCGTTCCTGTGCCACCGCCCATGCCGGCAGTGACAAAAACCATGTCAGCACCATCAAGAACTTCACGAATGGCATCTACACTTTCAAGTGCAGCGTCCTTTCCTTTTTGAGGGTTAGCACCAGCGCCCAGCCCTCTTGTGAGTTGTTCTCCAATTTGCACTTTATGCGGTGCAGCATTTTTATTTAATGCTTGCAAGTCGGTATTTGCACAGATAAAGGTTACTCCGCGTAAACCGGATTCTATCATGTGCTGAACGGCGTTTCCACCGCCGCCACCAACGCCAATAACTTTGATCTTCGCATTTCCTGCGCAAGATTCTACAAAATCAAAAAGTTCCATATGCCTCTCCTCATTTATAGGAACAAATTACTTACGAAATATCTTTCAACCACTTCTTCATTCGAGAAACCATCCCGTCAATCATAGTTGTTTCATTGTTGGTAAAAACTTTTTGTCCCTGATGTTCCTTTTCTGCTCCATAACGTAATAGACCAACCGCTGTTGCAAATTTAGGACTATTGACCACTTCTTTAAGCCCTCCTATCTGGCGCGGATAGCCAATGCGTGTGGGTAAATTAAAAATTTGTTCTCCAAGCTCCTGACAGCCTTCTATGAGTGCTGTTCCACCTGTAAGTACAACACCTGCTCCAATCATATCTTTGAATCCTGAGCGAATGAGTGTTTGGTCTACAAGGTACAGTATTTCTTCCATTCGTGGTTCACAAATAACTGAAAGTAAATCACGAGAAAGGCGTCTTGCTTGTCTACCACCTACGCTTGGCACCTCAATCTCTTCATTATGGCGCACAAGTTCTGTTAGGGCACAGCCATATTTAACTTTTATTTTTTCTGCAGCAGCCATGGGAGTGCGCAGGCCAAATGCTATGTCGTTGGTCAGGTTTTGACCACCAAGTGCTAGTACCGCCGTGTGTTTAATGGCGTCATTGGCAAAAATAGCTATGTCTGTGGTACCGCCACCCAAATCCACTATGGCAACACCGATTTCACGCTCTTCAGCCGTGAGTACTGCTTTAGCAGATGCCAACGATTCTAATGCAATGTCAGCGACCTCAAGGTCTGATCTATGACATGCCCGAATAATATTTTGGGCAGAAGATACTGCTCCTGTAACAATATGAACCTTAACTTCAAGTCGTACACCGGCCATACCCAAGGGATCGGCGATGCCTCTTTGTTTATCGATAATATACTCTTGCGGCAAAATATGAATTACTTCTCGGTCTGCCGGTATAGCCACAGCTCGTGCGGCATCTAAAGCTCTTTCTACATCACGAGGGGTAACCTCACCGCCCTTAACCGCAATAACACCATGACTGTTAATGCTGCTGATGTGACTGCCGGCTATTCCAACGTATACAGCCCTGATTTCACATCCGGCCATGAGTTCGGCTTCTTCAAGAGCTTTGCGCACTGATTGTACTGTTTGTTCAATATTGACCACTACGCCTTTACGAAGTCCTGTGGAAGGGCAAGTGCCAATGCCGACAATCTCAATGACGCCGTCTTGACTGACTTCACCAACCACAACACAAATCTTCGTTGTGCCAATATCTAAACCTACAATAAGTTCAGAATTACTCATACGCCCCCAAAAAACTCTTAATCACATTACACATTTCTAATGACCCAAACATTACCATCGGTTGCTCGAACTTCTTTTACTTTTGGAAGTTCATTGCGGCGCACAAGGTCGCCAATGGTAATGGACAATCGCAATAAGTTCTTTTCAAAACTATCAAGGGCTATGGACAAAAGAATTTCGCGATCATCCAAGTAAAGCTCCATGCCCTTTGCGCCGCTGATTTTTATGGCTGATATGGCGCTGTATTCAACTGGTAAATAACCATTTTTTAATTCTTCTAAATAATGCGCCAGTTTTGGCAGTTCATCTTCAAAACCTACTTCTACTTCCAATGTTGGCAATGAAATAAAATGTTTTGTGTCTACCGGAGCAATTATTTCGCCTAATAAGTCGGCATAATATAAAATATTGTTTTTGCGTACCCAAAATACAGGCATTCTTTCTTGCACATCAATTACAAATCCAGCCGGCAGCACTCGCCTAACCGAGACTTTTTTCACCCAAGGTGTCTTTAAAAGTGCATTTTCTACCTTGGTAAGGTTAACGTCTAAGGAATTTTCACCAAGCCTTACGCCTGAAATGTCAACAACCATTTGCTTAGAAAGTCTTTTATTGCCGGTGACTTCTATGTTTTTTGTGTTAAAAAAGGCTGAACTTGTTGCAGTGTCATACAAAAACAACATACCAAAATATAAACCCACCATGAGAACACTGCCAAGGCCAATACTAAGAGCAATCCCCCAAAAATTATGTATTGACGGGAGCTTTGGGAATATGAACGAAAAACGTATACTTTTTTTGGGCTGCTGCTTGTAGCTATTGCGAGCAGTAGTTCGTCCTTGAGATGTCAGATTTAGCATTTATTCCCCCTTGGTAGTTGTATATCTACCTTAATACTTAGTATTTCGCATATTAGGGACACAAAATTTTAACCTCTGTTTGTAACTTTAACCCAAATTTTTCTTGAACCGCTTCCTTTGCTTCCTTTATGAGTTGAAAAGCATCATCGCTGTTACCCGTGCCCGTATTTACTAGAAAATTAGCGTGCTTGGGCGAGAACTGCATTCCGCCAAGTTCTTTTCCTCTAAAGCCACATTTTTCTAACAATAGCCCTGCTGGCATTTCTGGAGATGGATTCTTAAAAACACACCCAGCGCTATTGAATCTTATCGGTTGTCTAGACTTTATCTTTAGATTATCTAGAATCCTTTTTTTAGTTATGCCACTCATTGTTTCAAGCGTCAACATAAAAGTTGCTTCTATAATGAAATACCAACTATGAATTCCAACTGATTCTTTCAGTTTAAATTCTCGATATCCATAAGAAAAATCTTGTGCGTTTACCTTTGTTATCCCCGTTAGTTCTGAGTATATGGTGATGCTTTCTAAGTGTTCACACGATTGCGCACCGAACGACCCTGCATTCATAGCAATGGCTCCGCCTACAGTACCGGGTATCCCACTTAAACCTTCTAATCCGCTCAATCCGTTCCTTGCGCAAAATCCTATAAGGCGTTGAAGAGCGAAACTCGAACCAACTGTAACCCAAACATTATCATCCTCACGTTCAACAATTTGAGGTACGACTGAATATTTATTTTTCAAAACGACATAAGGCAATTTTTCATCGGAAGCCAAGATATTTGTTCCGCCTCCTAAAATGAAAACATTACCCCCAAATTGCTTTATCAAATCAGGCAATGAAAATATGTCTTCCAATTCAGTCAGACGCAATTCAACAATTGCATTTCCGCCAAGACCAATGCTTGTTCTTTCTGAAAGTTTAGGCTCATAAATTATTTCCATTAATTTTCCTTATAGTAATTTGCACCTAAAACACAATTTATTACATACTTTTTTCAATCTTCCTTTAAGTAGATTGGGCCAATTTTTGTAATAGTACCGGCGCCAAGTGTTAAGAATATATCACCATCTTTTAAATAGCTTTTTGCGTTTTCAATCACTTGATCTAAGTCTTGGCAGTAAGTGACATCCACATCAGAAACTTGCAAAAGTCCTTGTGTTAGGCTTTGTCCACTGACTCCGGGTATTGGTTTTTCGCTTGCTGCATATACTTCTGTAAGTAATAATTTATCAGCTCCATCAAATGCTTTACAAAATTCTCCAAAAAACGCCTGTGTTCGTGTGAAGCGATGCGGCTGAAATGCAACCACAAGCCGCCTGTCCGGATAAACCTGCTTTGCTGTTGCAATTGTAGCTTTTATTTCAGCAGGATGATGACCATAATCATCAATGACTGTAACGCCGTTTTTGACGCCTTTGTGTTCGAAACGACGACCTACACCGCTAAATTTGCTCAATCCTTCTTTGCAAAGTTCAAAGCTTATGCCTGTTTCAAGTGCAACGCCTATGGCAGCCAGTGCATTGAGAACATTATGATTTCCAGGCTGTGATAATTCCACTACCCCAAGGCTTTCATCATGCAAAAACACTTCAAAAACACTTTTTGCTCCGCATTCACCAAGCACTGCCCGAAGCATATTGTCTTTCCCAAAGCCATAGGTCGTCACAGGTCTTTTAACTAGCGGTAACAAGCGTCGAACACCGGCATCATCTCCGCAAACAATATTTCGTCCATAAAAGGGAACTTTGTTCATAAATGCTATGAATGCTTTGTCCATTTCGTCCATATTGGCATAGAAATCCACATGGTCCAAGTCTACATTGGTAACCACGTTTAAAATGGGAAAAAGACATAGGAAAGAACCGTCTGACTCATCAGCCTCCGCTATGAGATAATCACCTTCACCAAGATGCGCATTGGCACCATAGGTATTGAGCAAACCGCCCACTACCACAGTGGGGTCTTTGCCGGCTGTATCAAATATTGTGGCCGTCAGTGAAGTTGTTGTGGTTTTTCCGTGTGTTCCGGCAATGGCTATGCCTTGCCTTAAGCGCATAAGTTCGGCGAGCATTTCAGCACGCGGAATTATGGAAAGATTTCTTTCACGCCCAACAACAATTTCAGGGTTGTCGTCGCCAATAGCCGTCGAACGCACAAGAACTTCTACATCTCCTACATTTTCAGCAGCATGCCCATTATAAACAGTAGCCCCCAGCGAGCGCAAGCGTTCAACTGTAGCAGAATTACTTAAATCAGATCCGGTTACAGCGTAACCAAGGTTTAGCAAGACCTCAGCAATACCGCTCATTCCGGAGCCTCCGATACCAACCATATGAATTCCACGAACTTTATGCATAAATTTACCTTTTATTAATCATATGTAGTAATTGTTGCACGATATTATGTGCTGCCAAGGGTTTGCTTTGCGTATGTGCAGCTGCTCCCATTTCTTTTAAAATTTTAGAGTTTTGCAACAATTTTACAATTTCTTCAATAATGCTTTCTTCCCGCATTTGCGATTCAGCAAAAAGCTTGGCTGCACCAAAGTCCACTAATAACTTGGCATTTGCTGTCTGATGGTCGTGCGTTGCATGAGGGAAGGGTACAAAAACCGCGCCCCGACCTACAGCCGCAAGTTCTGCCACCGTAGATGCACCGGATCTACACAGCACTAAATCTGACCATGCATATGCCTCGTGTATATTACTAATAAATGCTTGAACTTTTGCATTTTCTATGCCTTGCTCAGCGTATGCATCCTTTACTCTTTGTATATCGTGTACTCCCGTTTGGTGCCAAAGCTCAACTCCCGTTGCTTCAAGATAGGGTAGATTTTCCACTATAATATCATTTAGGGCTGTAGCGCCTTGAGAACCGCCTATAATTAACAATCTTTTTTTGTTAAAGTCGTGGTTTTTGTCGCCAATTAGAGCTAGTGCCTGACGCACGGGATTTCCGGTAATGCTACACTTTTCCGGTGAAAAATCTTTTTCCTTTCCCTGTGTTGGTAAGGATAAGAATACTTTATCTACCAATTTCCCCAAAATTTTATTGCTCACACCAACCACAGCATTTTGCTCGTGTATGGCCAATTTAATTTTGCAAAGCTTTGCGGCAAATATGGGTGCAAAAGATGCATAACTACCAAATCCTATAGCCACATCAGGTTGAAAATGCATAACAATCTTTCTTGCGGTACATATTGCCTTACACATTTGCAAAAGAGCTTTAACCGACTGCACCCCTCGTCCCAAAACGCCACGCACCGGCAAACCCACAAAATCTATGTTAGCTCTTTGTACAAGTTCTTTTTCAGGGCCATAGAGAGAACCCACAAAAAGCAATTGCATATTTTCTTGTTTCTGCAATGCTTCAGCTACAGCTAGGGCAGGGAAAATATGTCCACCCGTACCGCCGGTTGTTAAAAGAATCTTACACATGCTACGTTCCTCCGACTCTGGTGTTCTTGTTGTTTGTAGGCAAAGAATTACTCACAATTTTATGTTCGGAGTATTTGCTGGTTTTTGAGTAATTCATCAATAAACCTATGCAAATAAGTGTAGCTACCAATGAAGAACCGCCATAGGAAAGCAAGGGCATGGGAACACCTTTTGGCGGAGCTGCGCCCATGATAACTGCAAGATTTAGTACTGCGCCAAGTGCAACAATAAGTGTTATGCCAAAAGCAGTAAATCTGTCGCGTAAATCTTGTTGTCCTATGATAATTTTGTAACAACGCCAAAAGAAGAGCGCAAATAATATCATAACAAGCGATACGCCCACAAAGCCCATCTCTTCTCCAAGTACGCTCATGATAAAATCGTTATGCGCTTCGGGTAAATAGAACATTTTTTGCTTGCTTGCACCCACTCCAACACCCCAAAAGCCACCGGAGCCAAGTGCATAAAGTGATTGTACCAATTGGTACCCGGTATCTTGGGCATCCTTGAAGGGATCCAAAAAGGCTGTAAGTCTGCGCATGCGGTAGGGCGAATAAACAGCCAGCGCAATGGCGCCGCCTATGGCTACGGTTACTGTGAGAAAAAGATAGATAAAGCGTGTACCGCCAGCCATGCACATACAAAACAACAAGGTAGCAAGAATAACCGCCGAGCCAAAGTCAGGTTGTAAGAGCAAGAGAAAGCATAAAATTCCCGTTACTAAAAATGGAGGAACAACTCCGCGATAAAATGTCTTAATATGGTTTTGCTTACTGCTCATAAAATAAGCTAAATAAAATACTAGTGCAATTTTTACAAATTCCATTGGTTGTATGGTCATATTGCCCATTTGTAACCAGCGGCTTGCGCCATTAATCGTGGGAGCTAAGGGCGTAAGAGTTAAGATGAGTAGGGTAAATGCTAAAAATAATGATGGATATTGTAATTTATACAACCAATCTCGACGCATTACCGCAACCACCCAAAAAGCAACACCGCCAATGCACATAAAGAGCATTTGTCTGGTGAAAAAGTAATATTTATTGCCATTAATTCTTTCTGCCACCACACCACTGGAACTTAAAACCATTATAAGCCCAATACCCAAGAGAGTTAGCATTAGCGCAAAAAGCCACCAGTCATATTGCCTAAGATTTTGACTGAAGTTTTTTTGGGGCGAAGGATTACTTTCCGCATCTTTTACTCGATGCTTATTGGAGCTTACACGCTTGCCTTGGAGTTTTTCTACCATGCTACTCATAGTAATTCCTCCACTAAATGTCTAAAATCTTCGCCACGTTGAATGTAGTTTGCATACAGGTCATACGAAGCTGTGGCAGGTGCCATAAGCACGACATCGCCTGCCACAGCTAAGTTTTTGCCTTCCTGGATAGCTTCGCTAAGGCTGGCAAACCAGTGCATCGGCACACAATCTGACCACGCCTGCTCAAAATATTCACGGCTGGCACCAAAAAGCAGTACAGCCTTCACTTTTTCTTGAATTTTAGTGCGTAATGACTGTAAGTCACCACCTTTAAATTTACCGCCGCATAATAAAATTATCGGCCTGTCGAAAGCATCGATGGCCACACGCATGGCATCCACCGTGGTGCATTTGGAATCATTGACGTATAAGACATTATGTAGTTCACGAATCTTTTCTAATCTGTGCGCAATGGGCTTAAAGTCCGCCACGGCTCTTTGGGCAGCTTCCAGTGAAATGCCAAACTGTGAACAGGCAAGCCATGCAGCTTCAATGTTCATGTCGTTATGCTTTCCAAATAATTGTCTGTTTTGAAAATTTTCCGCATGGTCGGAAAAATACATTTTCTGAGACTTAATGGTATATTTTCCCGAGAAATCTTTAAGTTTTTTTGGAAAAATGGCTACATCACTAGCATTTTGCTTGGCAAAAATCTGCATCTTGGCTGTAATGTATTCATCCAAATCAGCGTGATAGTCCAAATGATTTTCTGTGATGTTTAAGAGTACGGCTACCCTTGGTGCAAAATCAACGCAACCTTGTAATTGAAAAGAAGAAACTTCAAGTACCAATACATCAGCTTTTACTGCGCTGTTGGTAAGACGTGCCAAAACATATTCACTGAGTGGAGTACCAATATTACCGCCAAGGAAAATATTTTTTCCGCCGGCTGTAAGCATATCTGCCGCTAAGGACACAGTTGTTGTTTTACCGCTAGTACCGGTAATGGCGAGTATGGCTTCGCCTTGCAAATGGCGGGCGGCAAATTCCATTTCTGCCAAAATGGTGGCGGTGCTATTTTCCGGAAGTAGATCCTTAATTTTGGCAATGGGTACGCCGGGGCTTGGGATAATTATATCCACGTCCGCAAAGTATTCCGTCTTCATAGTATCAAGGATGCAGCGAACAGCCTTCTCTTGTATTTCTTGCAAGAAATCTTCTGCAATAGTATTGCTTTCCAGTAAGGTAACTTGCATATTCAACGCTAGCAGCAAGCGCACGGCAGCACGACCGGAACGACCGGCGCCAATGACAAGAACTTTTTGTTCGCATTGTTGTGTTTGCTGCATGAAAACCATAAATTACCTCTATTTTAACGCAGTTTAAGTACGGATAACGCTACAAAACCAAGTAGAACCGATAAAATCCAAAAACGTATAATGATTTTTGATTCCGGAACTCCCTTCAGTTCAAAGTGGTGATGTAGCGGCGCCATTCGGAAAATGCGCTTGCCCCCTGACCACTTAAAATAGCCTACTTGCAAAATTACCGATAATGTTTCAATAACAAAAAGTCCGCCAACCAAGGCCAAGAGCAGCTCTTGCTTGCACAAGATAGCCAAAAATCCAAGGGTTCCGCCTATGCTCAACGAACCGACGTCGCCCATGAACACTTGAGCCGGGTAGGCATTGTACCAAAGAAAACCTAGGCCGGCGCCTACCATGGCTGCTGAAAAAACTGTAACTTCGCCAATGCCCGACATATAGGGTATGAGTAAATATTGCGAAAACTTTAAATTTCCCGTGACATAAATAAAGACCGAAAGCACTGCCGAAGCCACAATGGTTGGCCCAATGGCCAGTCCGTCCAGTCCGTCGGTAAGATTCACTCCATTGGAAGCGCCCACCATGACAATTATGGCAAACGGTAAATAAAACCAACCGAGGTCAGGATTTAAATCCTTTAAAAAAGGTACGCTTAATGTTGTTTTGAAATCGTCTTGTGCCACTAAAACAGCTACTGCAATACCTGCAACCAGCATTTGACCAAGAACTTTCGCTATAGGGCTAATGCCTTTATTATTTTTCTTGCAAACTTTTATATAGTCGTCCACAAAGCCCACAAAACCAAAGCCAACAAAAACAAATAGCACTAACCATAAATAAATATTGTTCAAATCACCCCATAGCAATGAGCTGACCACAAGACTAAAGGCCATAAGCAAGCCGCCCATGGTTGGAGTTCCGGCTTTTGACATATGCGTCGATACATCTTCGTGTATGGGTTGTCCAAATTTCAAGCGCCTAAGCCAGCGAATGAACATGGGGCCCACCACAATGGATATGAGCAAAGCTGTTACAAGAGCCCAGGCAGATCGAAATGTAATATAGCGAAATACATTAAGAGCCGACCACTCTGAGGCCCAAGGTAACAAGAGATTATAAAACATTCCTACCTCTTGTAGAATTTTTATGCGTCTGCGCGTAGTCAAGCATTATGGGTACAAATGTTTCTAGGGCATTGCTGCGTGAACCCTTACATAATACGGTACCTGCTTCTAAGTGCAATCTGTTCCATTTTTCGGCAAAATCTTCTGCATCGTTTACAATGCTAAATTCACCGTCATACTTTTTACTTTTTAAGCCCTTATGAACGTGCTCCGAAAAATCCCCTTTCCAGAAAATATGTGACACTCCGCTGGTGGCTAAAAATTTTCCCAATTGTCTGTGTTCATGCTCTGAACTATTGCCAAGCTCGCCCATACTCCCAAGCACTGCATAACAAGCCTTGCTTTCTGTCTGTTCTGCCATTTCAAGCGCCGCACTTAGCATGCGCTGCATGGACAGAGGGTTAGCATTGTAACTATCGTCGATGATATTCCACGCACCGGCTTTTTTCAGTTCAAAGCGTTGTTTTGGCAATGTTATATTATGAAATCCACGCTGTATTTCTTCTATCTTCATGCCCAACGTAAGAGCTGCGGAAACTACAGCAGCTACATTTTCTGCACCATAGTTGCCAAAAAAGGGCGCGCTCACTTCAAAGCGATTCATGCCGCCGCTGGCATCCATTTTGACACGCACAGAAAATTTTCCCGATTCGTTTTCTGCACTGACACGCCCTATATAGCGAGCTGAGACTATAGAATTAAATTCTTCCTGCGCGCTAAAATATCGCACACGCGGACAAAATTCTTTCGCTTCACTTTGTAAATCTGCATAGTCGGCGCTTACCAAGGCCTTTCCATTGTTTGCCAAATGTGCCAATAAGCGTGTTTTGTGCCAAGCAACGCCTTTTTTTCCCAGACCTTCTGTGTGCGCTGTACCCACGTTAAGCACCAAAGCCACATCCGGCACTAAAATTTCAGCAAGCTCGTCCATGTCACCGGGCTTGCTTATGCCAAGCTCCATAATCCAAAAATCTTCTTCGCCGCTTGTGGACAGAACTGACAAAGGCATACCAATTTGATTATTATAATTTAAGATACTACGGGCGACCTTTTTGCCAATATTTTGCAAAAGTTCCGCAAGCGTTTCTTTCACTGTCGTTTTTCCCGAGCTTCCGGTTATAGCCACAACCTGTCCGCCATTTTCGGCAAATTTATTGCGCCATACATGGGCCATATATCCCAATGCTGTCACAGTATTTCCCATGGAAGCAGGCACCAATAATTGAGGAGCATCGATATACTCTAAATATCGGTCAACAAGCAAGGCAACGGCGCCCTTTTCCACGGCATCTTGTGCAAAGTCATGCCCGTCAAAACGCTCACCTTCGATGCAAACGAAGAGGGAGCCTGAAATCACATCCTTTGTATCACGACAAACGTTGATAATGTCTAAATTTCTGTGTTCAACACAGCCCACACAGGCAAAGCCCAGCATATTTTGTAATGCACCAAGTTTTATTTGCATGATAATACTTCCTGTATGTTTTTTTGATCACTATACGGATATTTAACGCCTTCAATTATTTGATAATCTTCATGGCCTTTACCAGCAATAAGCACACAAGGCCGACAATTGGAATCTTTCATGCTTTCTTTCAAAAGCGTAAGTGCCAATTCCGTGGCTTTGCGTCTGTCAACTTCTACATGCACTTCAAGTGCTTCTTGTCCTTCTAAACCGGGTAAAATGTCTTGCAAAATGCTTGTGGGTTCTTCAAAGCGTGGGTTATCAGATGTAATCACCGCCACTTGACTTAATTTTGCCACAGCTTCGCCCATAAGTGGTCTTTTTGTCTTATCTCGATTGCCTCCGCAGCCAAAAACGGTTATAATTTTTGTAAATCCGGCGCCTTGCAATGCTTGTAATACATTGATTAACGCATCCGGAGTGTGGGCATAGTCCACAAAAGCATCTAAATTTTGGTCATTTTGTACACGTTCCAAACGACCACACACTCCGTAAAAATCTTCTAAATGCTCTAAATCGTCGATGCTTAAACCCATGCCTAAAGCACAACTTTGCACAGCCAATAAATTGGATGCATTAAAGGCACCTACCAAGGGAGAGCGTAATTCATAATGTGCAAAGCTCGTTTCGGTTGTCATCTTCATTTTAAGATGCAAGCCCTTGGTTGACATGGACAATATTTTGCCTTGCACATGATTTTTCGCCTGTTCTGTTTCGTCGCTCGAGTTAAGTGCAAAAGAGTAGGCTTTAGGGTTATTGTCGCAAAGTTCTACAAGTTTACGACCATGCATATCATCAATGTTTATGGCTAAGGCTTTATCTGCCAGCGGAAGATGTGTAAAAAGTTTAGCCTTTGCAGCAAAATACTCTGCCATGTCCTTGTGATAGTCGAGATGGTCTTGAGTTAAGTTGCTAAAAATTGCGCCTGAAAATTCTATACCGCCAACACGTTCTTGCTCAAGCGCATGCGAAGAAACTTCCATAATAACAATATTGACGCCGGCCTTATGCATTTTTGACAATAAGCGATGCACGGTAACGCTGTCCGGCGTGGTTAAGGGGGCAACTTCTTCGTATCCAGGCCAGCGATAATTTACCGTACCCATGACGCCAACCTTATAGCCACAGCTTTTGAAAAGATGCTCCAATAAATACGCCGATGTTGTTTTGCCATTAGTTCCGGTCACGCCAACAACACGCATTTCTTCCCAAATATGTTCTGTGCCATAACAAGCGGATGCCAGTTGCCATAAAGCCTTGCGTGTATTGTCATGCTTCACGATGGTGCAGACCTTTTCCAGTGCTTGCACGTCACTGCTTTGTGCTGCTTCTTCGCTGCACACTACATATTTTGCACCGACATTGACTGCCGTGGTGATATATTGCGCTCCATTTGCTTGCGAGCCACTGACTGCCACAAAAACATCGCCCGCTTGTACCTCTCGTGAATCGGCACATACTTGCAATGCATTTTCTTTGCGTACAATTTCCAACAAATCTTCAAATAGCATACTATATCTCCGATAGTTGTAGGACATACTGGCTGTTCTTGTTGTCGCCGTCTTTTGGCCAACGACTGCCGGCTTTGGGAGTTTGGCTTATGACACGCTGACCATGCCCTTTAAGTATGGGCACAATACCACCTCTTGCAAATAATTCCACAGCATTACGCACTGTTTTTCCAACCACATTGGGCACAACTTCCGGTGCCTTGGACAATTGACCGGGCAGAGTATTATATGGCGTGCTGTGCTTCATTTTTTTTATGGTATTCAAAGCATATAACGGCTGCGGAGCGCGCGACATCTTAAATTTACGAGCCTTTGCGTCAAAGGATGCTCCGCGTTTGATTTTTGTCACGCCTTCAGCAAAGACCACATCGGGCAATTTTCCGTCGTACATGAGTGCCATGCGTGTGACTTCTTGGAAAACAGGCGCAGCAACGACACCGCCATATGGATTTTTTGTTGGTTCATCAACCATAACCAAGGTTAAAAAGCGAGGCTTGTTCACAGGAGCAAAGCCCACAAAGGAAGCCATGCGCTTATCACCATAAGTGCCGGTTTTCTTGTCATGCTTTTGCGCCGTGCCTGTTTTGCCACCTACGAGCATTCCGGGTATTTGTGCACGTTTTCCGCTGCCATTATCTTCGACTACGCTTTGAAGAATTTTGACTACAGTATTCGCCACATCTTTTCTGAAAACCTGCTCACCTTTTGGCTTAATATTTGCGGGTGCATCCAAAACAAGGCGCAAGGGTTTTATTGTGCCGCCGTTGACTAAGGTCAAATAGGCTTGCGCCATTTGTAGTCCGGTAACGGAAATACTTTGCCCAAAGGACGTTGTTAAAAGATCAGCTTCGGCCCAAAATCTATAGTTACGCATGATGCCTTTATGCTCAGCCACCGGAACAACGGTACGCTCGCCAAATCCAAGTCTTTGTAGATAATTATAGTAGCTTTTAGCACCAAGCATTTGTCCGATTTTCGCAACACCAATATTACTGGAAACGCGAATGATGTCGGCTACGCTAAGTTCCTTATGCGCTGCCGTATCACGAATCGTTATGGTCTTGGTTTTCCAGCGTCCGTTTTCGCAATCAAAGATAGTATTTCGGTTTACAATGCCTTCTTGAATGGCAGCCGCCACCAAGAAAGGTTTGAGTGTGGAACCCGGCTCAATGGCATCTGTAGCCAGCCGATTTCTATATTGGCTTGGCTTATAGGTGTTGTAAGCGTTGGGATTGAAAAAAGGATACTGGGCCCAAGCCACAATGTCACCGTTTTCAACATCAATCACAAGCACGCCGCCCCATGTTGCGTCAAATTTTTCAACGGCTTTGGCGATGGCTTCTTCGGCAAAAAATTGCATTTGCGAATCGATGGTCAAGCGAATATCATTACCGCGTGGTTCGCTTTGTCCTTCTTCTTGTAAGAAGAATTTTCGCCCCAAGGCATCTCTTTGTACGGTACGCCTGGCCGGTACAGAAGCAAGCTCATCATCAAACGCACGTTCTACGCCTTCAAGTCCTTGGTCATCTACACCCACAAAACCGAGCACATGCCCAGCCATTTGCTTGAAAGGATAGACTCTATTATATTCTTTCGAAAGCCCAATGCCGCTGAGTTTGGCGCTGTATATTTTTGAGGCGGTATCGTCGTCTACTTTACGAGAAAGCCACACAAATTTACTTTTTTTCGTCAGTTGCGCTTCTAGTTTGGGCACAGGTATATTCAAAAATTTTGCAAGCACTTCAGCGGTTGTCTTTACGTCTTTTATTTCATGCGGACGTGCATAGACAGAACGGCTTTCCACAGAACGTGCAAGCACTTGCCCGTGTCTGTCGGTGATGGTTCCACGCTTGCCCGTTACGAGCACCGAACTCATATGCTGCTTTGAGGCTTGGTCGGCAAGGTATGAGCCTTCAAGAACTTGAACTTGCCAAGCTCTTCCCCAAAGTCCAACCCATAATAGGGCAAAGATAACGCCCACAGATTTAATGCGTAAAAGCCCCCAATCTTTGTGGCGCAAGCTTACATAAAGCTGCTTAAGGGATTTTCTTTTTTGCGGCGTCTGTTTTGTTTTGTTCTCACGTTCAGGTTTTTCGGTGTTAGTGCGCTGACTTCTTTGGAACGTAGACATCGTTGGAGGAGCTGAGCGCTTACGCACGCCTATGCTACTGCCTACACTGCCTATGCTAACCTGACGCACGTCCACAGAAGACTTCGATGAGTCTTTGGAGCTTGTGCGTGAGTTTTTTATTTTTCTTCTAAATGGTAGCATAGCATTTCCAAGTTACTTTAAATTATTATATTTTTTCAAATATCATCGCGCCAGCGGATTTGTCCTGCTGTTGGTTTTTCCAGTCCCATTTTTTTAGCTTTGCGCCCAAGCTCTCTGGGGGAGAGTAAATATTCTCGTTCTACTTCAAGTTTCACTGTATGTGATTTCTTTTCGCGTAAATCCATTTGCAGTTGGTTAAAAAAATAATTTATGTCAGTTCGTTCTATATTTACCCACACAAGAGTTAATGTCATGGCCAGTGCTGAAAGAACTCCAATAATTACACAAGCTAACCAGCCTTTCTTAGCTTTTTCAACGTTGTCAACTTTCATACCGTCTCATGTATTTTCTCTATGGCTCGCAATTTTGCAGAGCTGGCACGAGAATTTTGCTGCAATTCTTCGGCAGTAGCTATCGCTGGTTTTTTGTGCAATATGCGCACTTCAGCTTTGTGTCCGCATCTACAACGCAAAATATGCCGTGGACAGCGACATTCCGTTGCCCAGTGGCGCATTTGCTGTTTGACTATTCTGTCTTCCAGCGAGTGAAAGCTAATGACGGCTAAACGTCCACCTACTTTCAAATAGCGTAAAATATTAGCTAAAAATTCTTCTAATTCTCCAAGTTCATCATTAACCAACATGCGTAGCGCTTGAAAAGTGCGTGTTGCAGGATGGTTACGTGCTTTTGCTCTCCATGCCGGCGGATAGGCATTGTTGACAATGTCAGCCAGTTCCGCTGTGGTTTCAATGCTGCTTTTTTGGCGAGCATTAACAATGGCTCTGGCAATGCGTCCGGCTTGCGGTTCTTCGCCATAACGGGTCAAGACGTCCTTGAGTACCTCAAAGCGTTCTCTATTGACTACATGCCACGCTGACTGCTCAGATTGCTTATCCATACGCATATCCAAGGGGCCGTCAGCATTAAAGCTAAAGCCACGTTCAGCACGATCCAATTGCATGGATGAAACGCCAATATCTATAAGCGCACCGTCGATTTTATCCCACTGAAGATCTGCCAACGCATCCGCAAATTGGCTGTAGCGCATGTGGAAATAATGTACGTTTTTTCCAAAAGCAAAAAGATGCTCCTTGGCAAGCTCAAGGGCATTTGTATCTCTGTCAATTCCACATACTTGAATGTTGTCAGCTGATTGTAAAAGCGCGCTACTGTGCCCCCCAAGACCCAGTGTGCCGTCTAGGTAGCGACCGTTTGCCACCGGCGCCAAAGCTTCAAGTACCTTGGCAACAAGCACAGGCGTATGCTCCCGAGCATGGGTAATATGTGTACTATGGGTAATACGCGCTCTTTCCTTCATGGTAAGCGTCCCCCAAAATTAAAAGTGTACGTTAAGTTCTGCTAATTTTTCAGATACATCTACAAGTTCAAGATCCTCAAATTCTTTTAAATCCCAAATCTCAAATTTACTGCCTCTGCCTACAAGAACTATGTCCTTGGTTATTTTCCCAGCACGCATGAGCAACTGAGAAATACGCACTCTACCTTGTGCATCAGGAATTAGCTCATCGGCTAAACCTAGTGTTTTGCTGATGAAGTTACTAACATCCTTATTGGGGCTTGTGATGGAGTTTAGCTTATCGCTAAGAGCCGCCCACGCATCCGGCATATATGCGACCAAGCGACCGTAGATGACGGTAAGAATAAAGCCTCCATTTTCTGAGCACGCAGCAAGGGTATCCCGATAATCTACGGGAAGCATTAGACGCCCTTTGGCATCCAGACTTCTCTCATAAGACTTCTTGAAATTTGCCATTACCACGTTCTCCCACTTGCTACCACTTTTTTCTTGTATGTACCACATTTTCCCACTTGTCAACACGCGGGAGGTAGCAAATTCATGATAGCTAGAAGGCGGGAGAGCTTTCGTGTGAAATAAAATCTTATAAATACAGTACGCTAAAAGATTTAAAAAAGCAAAAAATAAATCATAAATAATTTACAGGAAATTTTTCCAAAAAATATATTTTTTGGATAGTAGGATGGTGTGATTTCAATGTTTTATTGAATTTTTATTGACAAAATACGATAAATTGTAAGCGATGTGGCGAAGCTTGCTTTAAGCGAACTTTACGCAAAACGAGAGAAACGCAGGTCTGCTGGAAGAATAATTAGTCGAAGCTGAAAAACGCATTTTCATGCATTTTTCAGAAAGAAGACCTCTGCACAATTATTTTTAAATATAGCTTTCCAGTGCAAAATATATATCTACACATAAACACAAAAATGAGTGTGCAGAGGTAAAGGCACGAAAATCAATCACTTAACGGCGCAGCAAAGCTTCGCCTATTCTTGATTTTCGGTCGCATTGACTACCGTCAACGCTTCAAAGACCTTGCGCAATGAATTGCGCAGAGGTCTTATTTTTTACTAGCTCATCCCTGTTGGGATGAGCAATGGGCGCGTTTTGAAAGGGGAGGGGAAAACTTTTTGGCGCTAGC
>CAYJJP010000011.1:0-22315 GCA_964370525.1 uncultured Desulfovibrionaceae bacterium
ACGGTTCCTCCATGAAGACCTTATACCACTAATCTATCTATAAGTAAAGGCTCTCCAATATTTTTGAAGAGTACATTTTAAATTCACTGGGAAATGCTACTCTTAATTGAAAATGATTTAATTTAACTAAAAAATGCTATATCTGCCATAAGCTGCCTCACACAGCAGCTTACAGGCAAGCCTCTCAATGTTTGCATGTACCTCAACACAAACAAACTATCTTGACTGAAACTCCCGTATACAAGTAATATTCCCGGATTTCCAGAATATTCGAACCATATTTACCTCTTCCGATTAAAATAAGCCTGCATCATTTTAATAAATGCTTCCCTTTCCATAACTTGCCCACGATATTTTTGAATAAGCATATTTGGTCTTCCATTTCCAGAGGTGGCTCTCCTTTCAAATATCGGTATGTCACAGTCGATTTCGTCAGGAGCATCTTCAGTGTTATGCAAATCATCTGTAGAAGGAAAATCGTCAGGAAAAATGCGTCGTTTAGCAGTTTCAAAGTCAATAATTTTCATTGTTTTATACCCTTTTACAGATAACGATTATGAGTTTACTTATTGCTTTTCTTGTCATTCACCTTTTGCATGTTCTAGTATGCCCCGTAAATATTCACATATGCGTAAGCGTTCCAAGCTGTTAGCATATCCCCAAAGGTTACAGCCGTCATCATTCACAGCGTTGACGTTGGCACCATTTTCTATAAATACCTGTAAGACATCACATAGATCGTATTCAACGCAAGAAAAGAGGCTTTCTTCATCAGCTGCTGTCATTTTAATACCCAATGAAAACAGATATTTTATATTTTCCGCCTTGCTGTGTCGAGTGATATGCCCCAATGCAGTTCTTCCTTCATCGTCTTTGGCATGAATATCGGCGCCATATTTCACAAGCAGTTTTACCAAATCCAAATCTTCCTTATGTCCCATGTGCATAAAATCCGTTTTGCCACGATATCTCATATTAATATCATATCCATATTTCAAGAGAAGGCGTAGATATCTTTCTCCATTTTTATCCGAAAGTATATGTCTTCCATGCCAAAGCAGGCTCATGCTCCTCGGTGTGACTGAATGTACGTCAAATGAGGCATCCAGTAAAAGTTTAACAATGGAAATACAGCCATATTCAGCGGCCATATGCGCAGCGGTGCCGTCTATAAAATCAAAGCGGTACATATCAGCCCCATTGCCTATGAGTATTTTTGCTTTTTCATAATGATGACATCCTGCCGCCCACATAAGAGGCGTTATACCCTTTGCATCTACACCTGCGCCAATATTCACATCGACGCCACAATCTATAAGCAGCTGTACTATGTGCGCATCGCTGGCATAATGTAGGGCTGTAAGGCCTTCACATTCTTCGCATAAGCTCACATCTGCCCCATGTTCCAAAAGAAGTTTCGACATGGAATAATTATTTTGTTTTGCGGCAATAATGAGAGCAGAATCAGACCAATGTCTTGGGTCGCATTCGTCATGACCTTCATAACAATATTTACGAGCATTTACATCTGCACCATTATTAAGTAAAATTTCTGTCATTTCCAGTATATTTTTTTCTACGGCAAGTAATAATGCCGTACGTTCTTTATTATCCCTCACCTCAATATTTGCATTTAGCTTAAGTAAAGCTTTTGCAATATTTATCTTTTTATGGGCAATGGCATAGAGTAAGGGCGTTTGTCCACCGGCAAGCCGAGTTTCTTTATTTACGCCGTGCAAAAGCAAAGATTCAACTTCATGGAGATTTCCCCTGCGTATGGCCTTAAATAACTTTTGTGTACTTTTATTCATTTTCATCCTGTGGTAATTTGCACCTGTGCAAAACCCATTTTTACTACTTGCATGGGACTTTTGGCATATGCCTGCACTGTAAATAAGCATAAAACTGTGATTAGTAATAATTTTCTCATGGCTACCTCTCGATGTTTTTTGGAGCTTACAAGTGCATCGTTCCAGATCTCGGCATGATAGAAAAATTTAATATTTTTAAAAAATAATGCTTTGTAAAACAAGACTATATATGATAAATTGCTGCAATTAAAGTGTTTTCAAAAACTCCACATAAGCCTCCCTGTCCTTGTCGGGCAGTCGTTTTGCCTGCCTAAGCCACCATTTCTTATTTTCTTCACTGAATACATCTTTTTTGAAGCATTGCTCCACTACGATGCCCACAAGGACAAGTCCACGATTTCTCGTTTTTTGGGCATTTTCGTCCAATTCTTTCTTTAACCCTGCAATTTTTGTATCAAGAGCGGCTTGCTTAGCAAGGGCAATTTGCAAGCGTTCTTCCTTGGTTTTACGTTTACGCTTTGGGGAAGGTGAGTGCTCTTGGCTGGTTGCATTCTGTTTAGTCGCTACTGGCTCATGAGTTTCTTCTTGTGGGGGCGTGCTGGTTGGCGCTTGCGTATCCTCTTTGGTTTCAAGAGATGTTTGCCCTTGTACGTCCCCATTTTCTTGGTTCTTAGGGATATTTTCAGTATCAAGAGGCGCATTGTCTTGTGCATCCTCAACTTCTTTGAGGGTAGGGATTGTTTCAGCGCCGGGAGGAGTTTGTGCTTGCACTCCCTCACTTTCTTGAGTCGCAGGTGCTATTTCTGCATTAGTTGGCTTTGAATTTATTGTAATTGTACTCATTTTCGTTATTTTCCTCTATTTGCTCTATTGCATCGTAAGATGTGGCTATAAGGTTTTGAGCTAGGCTTTCTACGAGCATAAGCCCAGCTAATTTCTTTACTTGGCGTTTTACAGCTCGTTCTTTTGCCCTAAGTCTAAATAATTGCTTTTGAATATCTACACTCTTGTTTAAATCATTTATGGGGAGCCATTGAGACTGATAATCTAGTATCTCATTTATTTTATTGAATGTAATCTCTGTCGATAGCGCGCTTACCTTGCTTGCAAGAGCAATGGTTGAGGCTATATCTGCATAGTTTATAGACGGTGAAGACAGCATGGTATTCCAAGCCTGCTCCATGATTAATATATCCATTTGGTTTAATATGTTTTTCCCTGCAAGATTGCTTATGACTTCTGGAATGTTATTTGCTTGCTGTATCTGCAAAAATGGCAAGGTTTGCATAGGCGTAGCAAGTAACTCATCCCAAGAGTTCAGCATATGCAATTGCTCCACATGTCGTATGGACATTTGCCCAGAAATGCGCTCCATCTTAGCCTTGATTTTGGGCACAAGATTTTGTTCTAACCTTGGTTGTTGAATGTCTTCGTTGAGTATACTATCCCAAGCAAACACAAAGCATTGATTGGCCATACTTTCAAGGGTATACTTATTTGCTAGCTTTTGCACTTTACTTGTTATGCCCTCCATGACGTTAAGATTAAAATCTACATTCACTGGTAATATTTGTATTTTTTCAAAATTATCAGCTATACTTTCCACAAATTTTACTTCCTCTTCAAATAGTTCTCTATCTTGGATATCTTCTCGCCATGTGTTTTCAACATCTGCATAACTAGGTTCACGCTCTCTTCGTTGGGTTTCGCTTTGCCCTCCAGAAGGCTGTCTAGTTGGCTGTAAACATTGTTGATGGCCTTGTTCACGTCCGCTATCAATTTTTTGATGGCTTCCTCTTGCGCTACTTGAAATTCCGCAAATCGTAGAGGAATCGGTTGTAATTTCACGAAAAGCTCTTGATTTCTGCTGTTCTTCCGCTTTTGCACCTGCATTTGTTCTTCTAAATCTAAAATCCGTTGTGTAAGTTCCGCCAAAGTAAGTGATCGGCTGTATTTTATCCCCGGCGTCGGAGGTGTTTCTTTTGATTTGATAGATTTCGTCATCAGCATAGCTCCTGTTTTTAATGTAAATGCTGGTGTTTTCTCGTTCTGCCACACACTCACACCCTCTGGATAAAGAGGGAGTTTTATGTTCTCTTGACTCATGTTGAACCTCCTTGAGCTCATTCTGCAAAGATACAATCTCTGCCGATATAGTGTTTCGTTGTTCAATAAAAGTATTATATTCACATGCTTTATCGTTATATATACCACGCTCTGTTTTTATCCCTTTACGCTCAAGAGCGGTACACTTGCGCCCCAAATGTTTTGTAGGGAGCTTTTTACTGCCTTGGTCAGCGTAGCTTCTATGGTCAATACTTTTGCCATATTTTGCTAATACTTCATTAACTCTGGTGGCCCACTGCTCACGCATCCATATAATTTCCTCAGAGCCTGTCCTTTTATCATCAAGAATACGAGTCTTTGCCCCTAACTTTTCCCCATCAAAAATGCGCGTTGTCCATTGCATGTCTATATGTGGATTGCTAGAGTCCAAATCATGAAAGTCAATTTGCGCAATCACGCCGTATCTATCTGCAATATCTTGCGCATAGCTGTAACCTACGGCAAAGCACTCGTCTTGCGTCAACTCGTGGGGCAAAGCTAAATCCCCGCGTCGCGCTGTGGTGGAGTTCTTGCGCGTTTCTGTGCCCTCTGCTTCATGCCAGACCCATTGTGCTGAGGGCGTTTTCACACTGTCAAATTGCGTAGGCATGATAATTCTATGACCGCAGACGCCTTTTTTCTTGCTATAGTCTGCCTTTTCACCATCTAATTTTTGCAAACAAATACCACCGATATATGCAGCACTGGCAATGGCATTTTGCCCCTTGCTGCGCTGCACCTTGCTAAAATGAGTATGAAATATTGCCATATACCTTACCTCACACGCCCCATGCCTTTTTGCCTTTCTGTTTTTTGGGGTTTCCAAAGGGGTTTCCCCTTTGGCGCGCTGCAAACTGCAAGTTTGCGTAAGTGCGCACTTCGTGGCTTTGCTTGCGTTATTTTTTGAGGAGGATTTTTAACAACAAAAAAACGCCCCCACAGTATGAGAACGTTTTACAAAATCTAAGAAAATTTGTGAGACTGGAAAAGTTGCCCCCAAATCCTGTTAAAGCAATTTTACTTTTTACGGATACGGTGGCTTTCCTGTAACCACGCTTCGGCATGGGCTAGGTCGGGAATGAAAAGAAAGAAATTTGCTTCCCAGATGCGATGATAGGCTTGCATGAAATTTTGTTCTTCTTCGTTAGCAAGAGGGTGTATGGGCATGATCGCTTTTATGAATTCTGGTATGGCATGCCAGTTTTCTTTTTGCATCCACTGCATGACTGAAGGGACGTGTTCAAACAACACTTCACTTTGAGGCCATGCCACTTCATGCGGTAATTTTTTTTGCGCCTCACAAGGTGAATCCCAAAATTCCATCCATTCTATGAGGTCTGCTTTCACTTCGAGTTGTATGGATATAGTTCCATACAAAGTATCAGCAATTTTCTTTGCTATTTTGCCAACATTTCCGGCTTTTCTAATTTTAAGACCATGCTCATATCCTCGTTTCTTGGAAGGAAGATTATCGGAACGACTATAATTATGGTATTTGCAGCGAATTTGCTTGTTTTTGACAAAACGTGACGGCACGAAACGCCAACACAATGAACAGCGTAAGAATGGCGCTGTAAGGTGTTCGTCTTCAGTTAGAAGACCACGTTTTGTTAATAATGCAGAATAAAGAGCATCGGCTCCATCAATGTGCATGGCTGGAAATTGTTTGACCAAATTCAAAAGTGGTTCCCATGATTTCTCTTGAGGGGTGAACTTCTTTAGCCGAGACTTATCTGACTTCAATGTATACCGATCAACAATGTAAGGGGCAATTTCTCGTAAACTGCGATTTTCAATCTCTTGGAAAATAGCAAAGTCTTCCGGTTCTAAAATGCTTTGCACATGGGCTTCTTGTTCCATTCTGCTTTTGAGTAGCCGTATTAGTTGCTCGCTTTCTTTTTTAGGCCAACGCTCTTGGGCACAAAGATTTGTAATTTTAATATAAAGCAATTTCCAAGATGTTATTTCCTTTTCATCTAGCACAACAAGTTCATAAAACACGCCCACAGCATTTTTTATAGTGCTGCGCTCTACACAGTTGCAGATATTGAGTAGTATATCTTTAAGATTGCAAACTTTATTCATGGGGTAATTTCCTCAGTCTCATATGTTCAAAATCTAACTTACTATGAACCTTAATGACAGAAAGTCAAATTTATATTGTAATGAGGTGCATTATGCATGTATCAGAAAACTTACCGCCGGAATTGGAACACGCCCCTGTGTGGGCAGTAGAGGTCTATCAACAATTACCGCCATTGGTATCGTATGAAGTTTTAGCTCCGTATGCTTATGTTACACCCAAAAGCCTTGCAAATATCTATAGCCAAGGCAAGGGGCCAAAAGGCGGACGACTTATGGGCAAGGTGAAGGTCTTTCCAAGACTTGAAGCTACGCTCTGGCTCATGAAAAAATGCGGTGAATGTGCTGAGGCTATGCCGGCCATGTAGAAAAAGATGGTGGCAAAAATAATTTTAGTTCATTTTTTACCACGATTTTTCATCACTAAAGGTGGGAGAGAGGTGGGAGAGATTTCAAAATCCAAAAAAAATGGGTTTAGACTTTTACATCTAAACCCTTGATTTCACTTGGCTCCCCGGGACGGACTTGAACCGCCAACCTAGTGATTAACAGTTTTTATCTATTCAGTTCATCGTCTTTCATAATGATTAACATATACACTATTTATTCTTGACTGTCCAGGCATTTATGCTTATATTATTTTCACACAAGTTCATTCTGTACTACTTCATATCATCGAAAAAGGTAGTACAGGGGTAGTACAAAAAAGAGGTGAAAATATGGCAACTAAATGGATAAGCGCAGCGAAGGGAATACGTTATAGAGAGCACGAGTCAAGAAAGCATGGAAAACGTTTTGACCGCTATTTTGCCTTACAATTCAAGAGAGATGGCAAAGTACTCAATGAAGCTGTAGGTTGGTCTAGCGATGGCGTCACGCAAGCGGAATGCGAACGCCTTTTATCCATTTTGCGCGAAAATTGGCGTACTGGTACAGGTCCGCAAAATTTACGCGAAATGCGTGAAAGCAATATCAAGCAAGCTTGCGAAGAAAAGGCTCAAGAAGAGTTAGAGCAAAGCCTCACCCTGAAGGGTATTTTTGAGGGGGGCTATATGGACGCACAACACGACAAGAGCGAAGGCTCTGTTGCTGCCGAAAAACGCCTTATGAAAAATCATGTACTGCCATTTTTTGGCAATACTCCCTTGCGGGATATCACACCACATAAGATTGACGACTTTATTGCACATATGAAGACAAAAACTTCTGAACGCACTGGAAGGAAATTGTCTGCATCAAGTATTAAGTATTCCTTGGCTGTTATTCGCCAAATTTGGAACTACGCCCTTAGCCGTAACCTTATTGAGCACTCGTACCCGGCTAGGCATGTAAAATCCCCTACGGTGGACAATCGCCGCACACGTTTTCTCACAAAAGATGAAGCGGAAAATCTTTTGAGTGCTTTGGAAAAGCGTTCCCAAGATTTATACGACCAAGCTCTACTTAGCCTATACTGCGGACTTAGGGCAGGCGAACTTTTTAAGCTTGAATGGAGTGATGTCAATTTTATTGAAGGCTTTATTCATGTTCGTGACAGAAAAAACAAAGAAAGCGGCATAGCGTGGCTTACCCCAAGGGTCAAAGAAATGCTTGAAAGACGCGTAACAAATGACAATAACAGCCCACTTGTATTCCCAAGCCGAGTGGGCAATGTACGAGATGAAATCAGCAAAGTATTTCCTAAGGCGGTAGCGGAGCTTGGCCTCAATGATAACGCCACCGACCATCGTGACAAGGTGGTTTTTCACACACTACGCCATACTTTTGCCAGCTGGCTAGCTCAAAAAGGCGTCCCCTTGCACACACTTGCTGGCCTTATGGGGCATAAAACCACTATTATGACGCAGCGCTATGCCCATCTTTCCCCTGAAGGAATGAAGGCTGCGGCTATGTTGATTGAGGAGTGATTACAATGAGAAACATTTACGTTGTTTTAACAAACTTATGTTATAGATTTCTTGAGCTTATTTCATTTCTTGCTAAGCCTCTCAAGATATAGTTTCCAATTGTACAAGTTCCCGTCATTCCATTGTGCGCTGACCCAAAAACCAGCGATGGTTTGACTATAAGCACGTAGCTTTCCCTTGGCATCAATCATATCTTCTTTGCATTTAGAAAGAATAGGGTATTGACCAATTCCTGTTTTTACAATCTCATAGCAATATGGGATAGATTGTAGGTTTTCTATTTCGGATGTAGGAAGTAATGGCAACAACTTTGGCAAAATGTCATTAAAATATGCAGCAGATTTACTGCCTTCCCTTTCTGTTAAAATTTTAACACCTTTAATAATCACAAAAGCTCTTTCTTTTTCAGATAGTTGAGGGTATCCTACCTGTGTTGCTGCAATATTACTTTGTGGAACTTCATTTATATTTTCAGATTGTTGTATGAATGCAGACGTTTTTTGAGAAGATGAATTAAGATTTTCTTTCTCACACGATGTATTGACGTTAATTACATTGTTCTTATCGCTTTGCAAAAGGTCAATAAAATCATTTTCAACACCAATAGTTTTACAAAGTCGTTGTATGGTATCTAAATCCCTATAAATATCCTCGGTTGGAAAATCTTCAGTATGGGCATGAGCCCATCGATTCCTTATGAACTGTAACTCTTTGAGGAAGCTTCTTGATTCCGAAAAAAGGGTATATTTTTCGGAAAGGTAAGACCAATTTCTGTCAAAAATGCGTAACAAAGCTGCCAAATCCAATCCTGAAAGCGATGTGATATTGCGTTGTCGCACCCAATTTTCTTGCTGAACGGTAAGATTTTGTATTACTGTTATATTCCACCAATCTTGGTGTAGTGATGGCAAAGTACTATGTAAAAAGGATGCTAGATATGAAGCTAAGCTTTTTAAACGCTCTGCCATAATCCCATGAATATTAATTGATTGCATATACTCTCCATAGTTTAACAATAAAAGGTAGAGAAAGTATTTTACTCAAACTCCTTAACCTTAAAGCCCAGCACATTGGCATTTTCACTGACTGTACGCACGACATTTGTATCAAAGCCTTTTTCATCTTGGCATTCAGCTTCAATCTCAATGGAAATTTTTACTTTGGTATCAGCACGCTGACTAAAGTGCATAATAAGTTCATTAACCACTTCTTGCATTTTATGAAGTGGAGCATTGGGATTGATATCAATGGAGCCAAAAAAACGTTTTTTCACAGGCTTAGGTTGTGTAACAAGGGGAGGATTTACTCCCTCGCTTCCGTTTGGTTTGACTGGTGCATCGCTTTGTCCTTTGAAGTCTGGTTCGTCTTTATCAATAGGCAATGGCGGTGGCGGGGTTATTTCATGTTTTAAAGCTGTACTTTGCGAAACAATCAGCAAGCTATCGTCAAATATCAGCATAGTCGGTTTACCAAAGACTAAGCCTTTATATTCGCCATTTTCCACACTTTGAGCTGTGGCAAAGAAATCTCGTGTGTGTATTGCATTTTCAAGTGTTCGTAACAGTACGTTTTTACTCAATAAGCGCGGCAAGTAAAGATATCGACAAAAATCTTGCCAGACATGCTTAGCTTCAATATGCTTTCTATCTTGCTTCCAATAGTGAGCTTTAAGTTTAGCATCCAAGTGAAATGGAGCCCAAGCGTCAATAACAAGCTCATATTCTTTGAGAATACGTTCTATTTCTTGTACAGGTTTGGCGTGAGCGCTCGAAGCAATGCTATGCTTATCCCAATCCGGCTTACCATTACTTTCACTGTTTGGAGCCAAAACCCAGCGGTATGTTTCTTCGGCAGATTTTTTAGCCACTCGGTCTGCAGAAACTTGACTATCCTTAGCTTGGCGAATTTGAAATTGGTCAAGCATAATAATTTCACTGCTAATATCATTTACAATAGATTCCCATGCTAAGACAGAACGTATCTGGTCAGCAATTCTGGGCACATTATCATATTCAGCGGCGAGAAATATCAACCTATTACGATTAAGTCTTGGCTGTTCGCCTCTTTTTTCAATATATTCACGCGCAATATCTGTTGCATGGTTATCAATGGATTTGCTATGCGCCGATTGCAGTTTAAGTACCACAAGGCGCAAACTTTCATCATCTGGAATATCTCCGCTTGGCGCAAAAACATGGATTTTATTTTCAAACATTTGGCTTCCGCGCAAAGATGCTTGTAAATACCCCCGTAGTTTTTTATTTATATCATCATTGCTGAAGCGCTTTTTACGTTCTTCCACTTCTCGACGTAAATTTGGTCTTGTATCAAACCAGTAATGTTCGGCATCACGGTTTAAAAAATAAAGCTTATCTTCAAGACGAGAAAGTGCATCACGATATGCAGCACAAGTTTGCCCGGGCATGGCAGCACCGAGATATATATGTGGTTCGTCAATACCTCGATACACTGTTGCATTCATTTGATTACCCGATGGAGCACTGCCTAAAAAAATGGTTCTTGCTAACCGTCGGCAAGCTTGCATACTGCCAAATAATGGATATAACGTTTCAATATTTAAGGTTTCGGCTCTATTACCATCAATATCTCGGTCAATAACCGGGCTCCAATTCCCCGGTAGGTAATAGATTATATCATTAATGGTATCACTGCTATAAAGTGGTAAGTTACCGGGCATGATAAGTGCGTCTTGATCGCCATCTTGCCAAAGACGATGAATGACCTTTGCCATAAACTTAAGCACCCCACGCGTACGCTGAAAATTATCCAGCGATGACCAGTCTTCATAAAGACGATCAAAAACTTCCGGATGTATAGGGTAAGCATTGCGCAAGCGGTCTAAATAGTTTGCAACTTGTGTTTCTTGCGGAAAAAGTGAAGCATTTTCAATATAAAAATCTGCAAAAGCCTTACAAGTTTCTTCAACGGCGCCCGGGCTTATATTTTGACTAAATAATCTGCGTCGCACAATTTCAAAGGCTTCTTCTGTGGCAATGGGTTTCCAAAGAGCTTGTACACGAGCAAAAGTATGTGAAAGAGCAGACAAAGCCTGCACTCCATAATTATCCCCGGCTTCTTTTTCAGACGCCGGAAGTGAAGCAAGCAAAATAGCCGTAGGCACAGCCTTGAGGGCTTCGGTCAATGCTTGAATAAAAGACAAATTACTGCTCAGTGTACCGCCTGTTAAGCTTTTGTCCGCAAATTGGCGCATGTAGGATACAAGTTCATCCATAAGCACCACACATGGCGCAGCCATATTCAAAAGCTGAATTAAAACATCCTTACTAGGAGAAGTGCCGGAAGCGTCTGCCTCTGACACAAGGGCATACCCATCTGCACCTGCAAGCTGAAAGGCAAGTTCACCCCAAAGAGTGTGTATCTTTTGACCTGTATAGTTTTTCGGCTGATTGGGCGCATGATTAACCCCGTCAATGACAGCAATTTTTGCTTGTGGTAGCTCAGAAAGCCCGACTTCGTCCAGTAGTGAAGGAATGCCCATAAGTTCGCTCGGACTATGGCTACTCGCAAGATGATAGACAGCAAGCATGGTATGGGTTTTGCCACCACCAAAAGCTGTTTGAAGCTGAATAACAGGATCGCCACCCTTACCTGAAAGACGTTGTAAAACGGAAAGCAACAGCAAGCGCATCCCCTCAGTAATAAAGGTACGCTGAAAAAAGAGGCTTGCGTCTTGGTATTCTGCGCTGGCAGTGCCGGAGTGCACACGAGAAATATCGGCGGCAAATTCGGCTTGTTGAAATGTGCCTTTTAAGACGTCTTCATGGGGCATGGCGACTTCACGCCACGGGCGGAGTTTTGACATTATTGTACCTCAGCTTTCCAAGGATGCTTGGATAATTTACTTGAATCTAACACACGTACAGCGAAACCTAAAGGAATAAATTTGTTTCGTAAGTATTGCAAAGCTAGTCGATGCACATTAATTTTAGTGTGTTTAGGCGTTTCTTTTTCAATTTCTAAAAAAAGTACCAATGTATGATGTTCGCTAGGCTGATGCGGTAGCAAGGCATCTGCATATAGCTTCATTTCAGAAATACTATTTAGATGCCCCATAGTAATTCCACAAATTGTATCTTTGAACTGGCAAGAAACTTCGTCAATTAAACATGTTAAGTCATTTATAGGTTTTTCTAAAAAATGCTTTACTTCCACGAGGGTAAGTTTTTCTTTATTACAACACAAAAAATCCACCGCCTTTGTATTTTGCAAGGGCATCATTGACGAGATGTAATGATTAGATTTTTCATAAGCTATGGTATTCCAATCTTTTGGAAAACTAAATTTTAAGTTTCCTTCTTGAAATTCTTGCATGATTACTCCCCATTAAGTACTTCAAGGTATTTATCTGCTTGAGACAGATCTTCATCAAGAGCTACAATATTTCCTATCTCATTAGAAGTGTCGCCTTGTGTCACCTCAACGCCCGTGCCATCTCCTCTAAAGTGTAAACCAAAGTACCTTGCCTCTTTAAGCTCTTTCTTTTCTTGCAAGATTTCAAGCTCACGCAAGAGAAACAGGCTGTGGGTAGAAAGTACAATTTGCATATATGATGACATTTCCACAAGTATTTGAGCTAGTGCTTTTAAGAGTCGCGGGTTCATGTTGGCTTCCGGCTCATCCCAAAATAAGGTCATGCCTTCTTGAATGCTGCCATTACGCATGAGGTAGGATAAAGTTCCTAGTTTGTTGTGCCCTTCAGCGAAAAGGTTTGCTGGGATGACAATATTAGATTGTGTATTTGGCTTATCAGTTTTTTTTCTGAAATAAAAAACCTTACTGTCATATTCAACTCTAAAGTCATTGATATATTTTTCAAGTAATTCGATATTTTTCTTTATTTTTTCATCTTCTACATTTTTGTCAAGCGGAACATCAAGAACTTCTGCAAAATCTTCATAAGTTTTATCAAAACCTAATTTTTTATTTTTTACGGTAGAACGAAAACCTTCGTACACAGACATTATTTCTTTAGCTGGAAAAAAAACCGGCATGTTTTTGATTTCTTCAAAGTTAAAATCAAAAACACTTATATCAATATCAGCGTCACCATCATAAACAGTAATATCGAGGTATGTTGCAAATGTTCCGGTATTTAAAAAGGTTGCTGACAAAGAAAATCCATATCCTGTGGTTAAATACTGGTTAATCAGTTCACTAAAGGTACTCAGATAATTTCCTTCTAGATTAGTATAAAACACACTTTCCAGTTTTTGGTTTATATCTTTGTTAATTTCTTTTTCTCGAATCTTTCCGCCAAGTTTTATCCTATATATTTGCTTTTCATCTTTCTTCCATTTAAATTCATACATGGTATACAACACCGTATACCCAAGCTTCAACAAGTGACTCTTACCAGTACCATTCTCGCCAACGATGACATTTAAGCCCTTGGAAAAAGTAAGTTCTGCCTTAGGAAAGCAGGTGAAATTTTCTATATTCAAAGTTTTAAGCATAATTTCCTCATGTGGTATTTGCAAAAACTACAGCAAAGAGCCCCGTTCTTGTTTTTCGATGTGTACAAGGCTTGCCTGTTCTATATGTGTCCAACTGATGATAAATTCATTATAGGCCCTTGCGTCGTCGGCACGGTGGGTGCGTTCGCAAAGGGTGTAGAGGCGATAGGCAAGCGCGCGCACAAGTCCGGTATTGATTTTTCCTGTACTGCCGAGGATAGCGAGCATTTGCCCGGCCTTCTTTTCGCCTTGGCGGTTAAGGTAGAGGATGAGCTGATGTAGTGCTTCCCAAGCAGGGATATTGCTGTCTTTAGTTGGGTTCCAATCTTCGGGCATTTCTTGCCAGCGCAGAAGGCGTACTTCTCCGCCGCCACTTTGGGCAATGCCGGACTGTACCAAAGTATCGACTCCAATGCCCTTGGCTTGGGCGAGTACTTGCGCTTCACCAAATTTTCCCGTAGCCCATGCATTGAGTTCAAACCATTGCAAGGCA
Organism: uncultured Desulfovibrionaceae bacterium; assembly: GCA_964370525.1. Lineage (GTDB taxonomy): Bacteria > Desulfobacterota > Desulfovibrionia > Desulfovibrionales > Desulfovibrionaceae > CAYJAD01. The sequence goes on from CAYJJP010000011.1 coordinate 13,895, forward strand.
AACAGAGTTCCGGCGTCAAAGTCTTCATCACCACCAAAAAAACGATTGATAAGGCGCAAGGCTGTACCCACATTCATGGGCGTACCGTCAGCTTCTAACACAGCTTTGTATTTACTAAAGATAGCCATGCCGGGGCCAATAATGGCTTGGGATAAATCCACAGGCGCCATAGGGGAATTGACACCACCGCGGGTCATTTCTGCAAAGGCCGTGGGTAAGGCGGCGTCTAACTCTTTCTGAAAATCACGACGGCTGACGGTAAGGGCTGAGGCTTCGCGCTTACGGCATATGAGTACAATGCAAGACGCAAGAACATTTTTACCAGTTTTTAACCCTTGGTCACGTTCGGCACGAACAGGCCATGTACCTGTAATGGCAAAACCTGCTTCCATTATGGCAGCTAAAAAGGTTTCCCAACCTGTGCTCGATGTTCCATCTCCGCTAGTTTCCGATTGCTTAAAAGCATAATAAATGCTCACGGGAAAAGCAGGATGGGCTTTTTGAGCCAAATTGCGTATGGCTTCTGTCATGCCAGCTAAGAAAAATCTTTCAGCGGCATCCTTTCCACCATGTCTATATGGCGCAGCAATCAATTCTTCTGCTTTGGGTACGCTAAGAGTTGTATATAGCTGAGGATAGACAACTTTTAAGCTACGACGCATCCATACATAAAAAAAATCAGACAAGTCTGCATAACCTATATTATCATAATATGGAGGGTCTGTTGAAACCACTTTTTTCTCGCTAAGCATTTGCCCTTGGGCTGCATTTTGAAAAACAACACCCTTACCATAAGCATATAGTGCAAATTTTATAACTTTCTCTATCCATTCAATAGCTCCTAACCAGTTCCCTGTAGAGCTTGATAAAGGATTAGCTTCTGCATGATCCCAAACCATAGGAAGAGCTTGTCTACCAAAAGTTTGCACAATAAAGTCTCCACCCCAAGGGGTTAAAGAAGACCAATAATTGGCACTTCTATCCACCCCAAAAGCTAAATACACGCCCACAGCTTCGGCGTAAGCTTTTGCCCCTATGCCTCCAGCGTCAAGACCTATACCATCATCTTGCATACCCGATTTCACCGCATCTTGCTCACATTGTGCTATGGCTTCATGTACCAAGTCAGAAAAAGTATTTAGGGCTAGAAGTTGGCGTTGGGTGAATAAATCACCAAAATTTGGCAAGCCATATTTAGGCGTTTTAAAATCTCTTGTATTATTTGGTAAGCTTATATTGGGTTTCCATACGTCTATAATATTATTAACAATATCTTCGTGCTCGTTTAATGGTTCTAAGTATACACGACCACGCTCACCTTCTAATACCATAGCCATAAGCCTTTGCCCCATACGCCCGGCCATACCTTCTTCACGTATATGGTCATAAGTCAAAGGTGTTTGAGATAAAAGACATTTAAAAGCTTTGCGTTTACCAGCACTTGTACCAAGTTTAGCATTTTCCGGCGGCTTACCCACCTTCACAATAAAACTATACTTATCACCGTCAAGGACAGGCTCAATGTAAGCCTCTTTTCCTGCCTTACTTGAGAGCACAAAAGTAGATGCCAGCGGCACATGCACATGGGAATAAGCAGGGTTAGGGCTTGCTACGGTACGTGCCCAAATCCACGCAATGACAGTCAGCTCTTTGCCCACATAGCCTTGTAAGTCTGGTCTGTCTTGCGCCATTTCTGCAGTAATAAGCACTTTAGGATAATACTTGCCTATACGTTCTTTAGCTTTTTCACGCATCCATAGGCCATATCGGCGCACATCCTCCGCAAGACCTTGTGCCCCTTTCCATTCCCCTAGATTTCCTGCTCTTTCTCCTACAGAAATTGGCCCTACAGGGGCACGCCCTGCAAATTTTGGCGGAATTTCAATCATGGCTTTATTGATGGTCACAGCCACAGGGTTTAAGTCAGAAGCATAAGCTTCAAGGCCAAGGCGCTGCGCCTCAAGTGGTATAGCTCCGCCGCCGGCAAAGGGATCATGGAAAGCCGGCAGTTTTTCGGGATCAAAAAGCTCTGTGGCCTTAGGATGGTCTTTGTTCAAAGCGCACGTTTCCCGCCACGATTTCCATATTTCTTGCCTTGCACGCTCCAGCACTTCTTCATTATTGCTATTTTCCCAAAGCACTAAATCTTCTATGATTTTAAAAAGCTTTTCACGCTCACGTTCAGCTTTTTCTTTATTGACACCATGCTTAAATCCGCCCCCTTGTTGATAGCCCGGGTCATTAACCATTTGCGCAAAAATGACAGCCCGTGCCGCCGCTAATGGTCGCCTAGCCCACCACAAATGCAAAGTGCTCGGGTGCCCATGCCGTATGGACTTTTCACGAGCGGCAGCGGCATTGATGGCATCTAAGGGGAGTGCCACTTCTATGAGCTTTTTGGGGGATTTTATGGGGTGCATGGTTATCCTTTATGCTGTATATTGATATAAGTCTGGAAGTTTTTCGTTCAAAAAAATCTTACGAGTAGTAATAAATGGCTTTAAGATATTTTGTTGCACACTTGTTTGGCTTTCAACAATAATCTGCAATTCTTCATCTTGTTCTTCAAAAGAAAAATCTCCCTTTAAGATGTCATCCACCTCCACTTCTAATTCAAGCCACACATCATAACGTGCTTTACGAAGAGTTTTACAATTTAATCCTAAATTATCTATGGTTAATTGTACAAGAGCAACATCAATATTATGTGCTCTACAGGATGCGACATCTGGAAGAATACGTACTGAATTATCTATAATTTCAAACCGAATAAGAGGTTTTTCCGGCAAGTCATACGGACAAATGATTTCCCCTCTTGGGTCAATATCATCTTTTAAATGTCCACAATGGTCATCAGGCTTAGCTCCACCTCTGCAACTCAAGCTATAATTATCAAAATTGAGTGTCCAGTCCTCACTACTTGTCGTTAAGCTTTTAGGCATGAAATGTTCGATTTCACGGTTGCCTTCTTTCAATTCACATTCACAAAAAGCACATAATCCTTGTTGATTTGCAAAAAGAACTTCTTTTATGTTTGCGTACATAGCTTGCTGTTCATTTTTAAAAGCTGCCCAACGTTTTGTTTCTGTCCTATTGGAATCAGCAGGAGGATAGTCTATATTAAAAGCGCAACAAGCTTCTGTGTAACCATTCGGCATAACAGGACGAGAGATTTTATGCATGACGCTTTCTCCGCTCTTCTAAACGGCGTGCTCTTTCTATTTGCGCATCAGCTCGCACAAGCATGGGGTCATCGGGCATAATTTCTTCAAGTTTATTTCTAATGGATTTTGCCTTATCAGTATCATATTCACCATTATTTATATGAGAGAAATAACGCTTGATATTCTCATCTAAATCGTAATCCTCCACACCATTTTCATTATGAAGCATAATTTTTTTCGGACGGGTAGGTACATCAAAAATATCTTCCAAAACACGAGAGCTTTCTGCACCAAGAGTTCCATAGTCCGCACCATGTACCTTGCCATCTTCTAAAACACGAATATGCTCACTAGCCACACTGGAAATAACCTGCGGACTGTGCGTGGTCACAATAAATTGCGTATTGGGGAAAGTGCGCATAAGGTCTGGCAATACTCTCTGCTGCCATGACGGGTGCAAGTGTAAATCTACTTCGTCAATAAGCACAATGGCGGGAGATTCTAGGACGGATTTCTTGGATTTATTGTATTCTTCGGCATTGGCTATGGCCATACGACGGGCTAAATCCATGACAAGAGCAAGCATTGCTCTATAACCTGCGCTAAGTTGCCCAAACTTAATGGTTTGCTTATCTTGCTTTCTGGTTACTGCAAGAGCAGGTGGTGAGTCACTGGTAAATCTAAAGTCTGTGAAATCAGGTAACATTTTTTCTATGGTAGTGCGTATCGCTGCAAGAACAGTATTGTTTTCTTCTTTTATACCATCTCGCACTGCCCTGGCATTTTTTGCATCTTCAGCATCTAGCCATGTAACAAGTTCATCAAAAATTATAGAAGGTTCAAAACACGAATCATAGGCAGAAAATCTATCATAAAATCGTGTCCTATCTCCTGATGACACTCCGTCGCTTATAAGCCTATAAGAACTTTGGTATGCTATTAAGGGAAGAACTTTTTCTACATTAAATGCACATTCTAAAAGATTATTATTTGAATTCCTGTGATAATTGTTGATTGTAACAATATCTTTTTTTTCAATCACAGGATTTTTCCAGATATACTCTCTTTGTTGCACAGAGAATTTAGTAATTATTTCAATTGTATCATTCGTATTAAAATTTTCATCAAGTTTAAAAATGAAAGGATATTTGGGGATTGGATTTTCGACAACAAAGTTAATCATATCGCCAAGGTTAATGACAATTGCAGCCAATACAGCACTTTTCCCACTCCCATTGCCCCCCACAAGCACAGTCAAACGCTCATGAAAATCAATGGTAATATCTTCAAAGCAACGGAAATTCTTAATATTAACAGACTGTAATTTCATAGCATACCCTTACTTTCCACAAGTGCTTAATAACTCAGAAATTTCATAATTCACACTGCCCGCCGCCCAGTCCGGTTCTGTCCTAAAAGGTTGTTGCACATAATGCGGCCCTTCGGTATTTTCTCCATCTACAAAGACAATGGCAAGCCAAAATTTCTGTCCTTGGTTCAAGGCCGTAAGTATTTCATTTTTTGTAACGGTGATGGTGGTTTGACCTTTGGCACGACCTTTGACTTCTATATGCCTTGGTTCTGGCACAATATCACCATTTTCTGTTTTAATACTAGGTGGTTGACTTGTTACATCCCAACCACATTTTTGAGCGGAAACATCAGTAACGGTATTGCCTTGCGCCTTTTCATGTTCCATAACGCATTGCATGGCAAGCATTTCCACATACTTTCTGGCGTCTGCATCTTGTGACCAAGTGGACGCATCTTGCCCTTGAAGTTTATGGAGCAAACCTTGAGGTAAGACCAAAGCCGCCCCCACTAACACAGGTGAAGCAGGTATTACCCTTTGCATGGCATTAAGCTCACGCCCACGAGATTCTAGGCGAGTGGTAAATTCTTCAATTATTCTCTTGGTATTATCAATATTTAAACGCGTATCCTTACCATTTCCCAAGGCTTCTTGATATTTAATAAGCTGATTGCTTTGATAATTTATTTCTTTAGTTAACCTTTCACGCACAGCTGAGGCAATACGACTTATACTAGCTTTTCTTTTATGATTCACTTCTTCAAAATGTTGCGGCACAAGGTGCTGCATGGCATGAGCTATGGCTTGAGCTTCCGGTGCATTACTCAGGCAAGAAAGCACATTGCCTCGTAAAAGTGGCTTCACAATGTCATCTTCATCTGCTGAAAGCGGTAAATAATCTAAGTATGGCGCAAAGCTTACACTTTGAGCTTCACCTTGGGCATGTAGCTCAACAAAGTGTAAACGCCTTGAGATGATTTCTTCTTTAGCGTCATACCTTTCTGATTTTACCGCATGGTCAATTATACACAGCAAGCGTGGATTTTGCCCCATGTCGCTCGGGTCAAGTAAGAGTGCGCCACTTGTTAAAGTGCTTGCATATTCTTCTTTTATAATACTCAACACCGCACGCATGAGCGGATGCCCGGGATGAATAAGACTTGCCTTGCGTGCTTTGGGGTCTGGCAATTCGATATGCTCTTTTTCAAAGCAAATGCGTTCATAGCGTGCAAGTACGGGATTATTATGCCTCGGATCACGGTCATGCTTACCACGCTCTTGCACCTTGCTTGGCACTCTGGTAATCTCAAAGCGTCCTTGCTCACGCTTACGCACCACACCGCCTAAGATTTCAAAAGCCGCCAAGAAAAATGAACGTATATAATGAGGCTGGAGTTTTTTAGCTTCTGCCTTTTCCATTTCTTCACGAATGGCAAAAACACTTTCTAAGGGCATGACTTCATCGCAAAGGGTATTGCGCCGCATGATTTCTTCAATATTGGCAATATCGGTGGCATTATCCACCTTTTGTTCTAAATATTCACGACGTTCCGGGTCATCTCCATAGCGTATGGCCTCAATAAGTAAATCCTTGAGCTTTACCTCTGAAAACATTTCACCAAGCACATTGAATACTTGTCCACCAAGGGAATCACTGGCGCATTTGAGTTTTTCCAAAAGCCTTGCAAAAACTTCTCCCTCACGCGTATTGGCTGCAACCATATTCCATAAGTGACACACTTCACGCTGACCAATACGGTGTATGCGCCCAAAACGTTGCTCTAAGCGATTTGGATTCCAAGGTAAGTCATAGTTTACCATTAAATTTGCGGTTTGTAGGTTTACACCTTCACCAGCGGCATCGGTGGCTAAAAGTATGCGAACACCTTTATCATGGCGGAAAAGTTCTTGAATGTGTAAACGATCTTCACGGCGCACAGCACCATGGATACATACCACAGCATCGGGATTACCCAAGACATCGGCAATGCGTTCTTTTAAATATTCTAAGGTGTCACGATGTTCGGTGAAGATAATAAGCTTACGCTGTAGCCCTTCAGTATTGTGCATATGCTCATTGTCTTGAAGAATAGAGGAAAGCTCTTCCCATTTACGGTCTGTGCCGGACTGTACTACGCCCAAAGCTTGCTTTTCTAGCTCTTCAAGGAGGTCTATTTCCTTTTCAAGCTCCACAATGGTGCGGGCGGCGGTGGCTTGATCAATAAGCTCGTCTTCAGCATGTTCCATTTCTTCGGCTGTAAATTCTTCGTCATTGTAAAAATCGTCACTGTAAAAATCATCATTATTACGAAAGTTTTTTGAACTTACATATACATTTTGAAGCTGTTTTTCGGCTTCGTGAGCATTATGTATGTCTTGAACATCCAGCAAGTGCTTTTGCAAACGTTTTTTACGTCTTTTAAGAGATTCCCAAATAGCTTTGGGACTTGAAGCAAGTCGGCGTTGTAGTGCGGTAAGCGCAAAACCAACTCGCCCTTTATGTGAACCTTGTAGTCTTTCAGCCTTGCCCATTTCCTCACGCACATAAAGCGTTACGGCATCATAGAGCTCTTGCTCAAGCTGTGATAATGTGTAATTAGCGGTGTAGGCGCGGCGTTCAGGAAAAAGACGTGTTCCATCAAAACGGTACAGATTTTCTTTTACCAAGCGGCGCATGATATCGCTGACATCAACTTTTTGAGCTTTTTCTCGTGGGCGACCACAAAAGCGATCTTCATCTAAAAGGGATAGGAAAAGCTGAAAATCTTCATCTTTACCATTATGCGGAGTGGCGGTCATAAGCAGCAAGTGTCTTGTGGTATTCCCAAGCAATCTACCAAGCTTAAAACGCTTAGTTTCATTTACTTTCTTTCCATAAAACGAAGCTGAAAGTTTATGTGCTTCGTCCATGATGATAATATCCCATCGGCTTAATTTAAGTTTTTCTTGTAAATCCTCATTGCGAGAAACTTGGTCAAGCCTTGTAATAAGTAAATCCTGCTCATCAAATGGATTGCCACTTAAAGATTGTTCCGTCATATCATGGCTAAATATCTTGAAATACAGCCCAAATTTAGAATGTAATTCCTCTCGCCATTGGTCAACTAAGCCGCCCGGAGCTACTATAAGGATCCGTCTGGCATCAGCTCGCATAAGCAATTCCCGTATGAGTAAACCTGCCATGATGGTTTTACCTGCACCCGGGTCATCGGCAAGCACGAAGCGTAAAGGTTGCCGAGGGAGCATAGCTTCGTATACAGCGGAAATTTGGTGCGGTAGTGGCTCAACATTGGAAGTATGCACAGCCATCATGGGGTCAAAAAGGTGGGCTAAGTGAATACGAGTGGCTTCCGCGGCAAGGCGAAATTTTTCACCGTTTGCATTAAATGTCCAAGGCAGGTCTTGTGTGGCAATGGCGAGACTTTCTTCATCGGTGCGAAATAAAATGCGCTCGCGAAACGAACCACCTGCAATTTTATAATAAAGAGTACATGCGTCAGGCCCCATCATATTAATAGCAATGACTTGCACAGCTTGGTCTTGTTCTACGCCATCAAGTAAGGTGTTTGGTTCTATATTCTCAAGGCGTAGCATGTATACCCCCGTGTAAAAGTTTGTTATTGTTTATAGCAATATGCAAATTGAAAAGCAAATATTTTTCTTGCGTTGTCGTAAGAATAAAATTATATCTTGGACTATAGTTTCAAGGCATTATTTACGACATACAATCTAAAGCTTAAACAATATCTGAGACTTATTCTCATCATCATTTTGGTTTTCGTGAGACTCTGCAAGATTTTCTCCTTGTACTGGCGCAACTATGTTCTCATTATCAAGCTTTGGTGGTTTTCCCTTGGCGTGGTGTTCATTGCTAAAGGTGCGTTCAAAGCCTAGAGCACGTAATTTTTCTTAATCTGCGTTGCTTTCTGCCAAGCGGGCAACTCT